>JAKQNL010000082.1 GCA_029565815.1 Spirochaetota bacterium
GCATCGAAGCCAGGGCTTCTGAATGCCTTGGATGGGTAAGGTTTCTGCGCTCCATGGCAAACCACACGGCAGCCGTAGCGCAACCGGCGATAAGCACTTCGTCCACCAGCGGCAAAGGGTCGCGGACCACTATGCTGAAAAACAAGTACACAAACACAAAGGTAAGCGCACACAGCCCAAGTCGCGGATAAAACCCAAGGCCAAGAACATGGCCGCGGGCGCCTTTTTCCACCGCCGAATACAACGACGATCGCATGGACTGAAGTGCTGCCGGCTCATCCCCGTTCCCGTAACGGCCAACAAGATCCAAGCCGGCTGTATCGGAAAACACCTCGGAACCGGGAAAAAATGGGTGTAAAAAAATGGGGGTGTCGCCACCGATTAGAAAAATATGTGTAGTTCGTGCCATCGGAATGAAGGTACGGCGCTGTGACGTGCGCTGTCAAGCTAGACTATCTAGTTTTTGAGGACAGCATCTGCAAGCGCTTTGAGCACCGGATCGCCGGCTGGATTGGCTGTCGCTTCCGGATCCAGTTCGAAGATTCCGTCTACCATGCGTATCACCTGGCCGGCTTCGCCAGACAGCGGTTCAAGATCCGCAGGCTCCGCATCACCCTGGGCTATGAGCATTTCGATCTGGGCGTCTCCGTACGCTACGGGCAAGGATACCGGCTTGTAGCCCAGGTAGTGGTTCCAATTCGTCAGCGCATCGGGCTCAGCAGGTTCGTCCGCATCGGCGTCCACAACAACCTGCAGCTCTTCCATACGCTCGCGGTCCGCCGGGGATAGCATTTCGAAGGAGCCCGAAGCATCCGGCGACAAAGGCAGTTCCGAAACGCGAGGATCTTCTGCCTGCGTTAGACCGCGATCTTCATCCAGCTCCAAAAAGCCTTCTTCGTCGCGCCAGCCATCCAAAGAGGACAAATCGATAAAGTCCAGCTGCAGATCAAACTCCACATCGTCCATGGCATCAGCCGACTGACCGCGCAGTTTTTTCGCAGCATTCAAAAGCCCTGGTTTAGCTTGTGCTTGCGCAGGCTGCACACTAGCAGAAAGCGGCTCTGCCGGCATTTGGAGTGCTGTAGTTTCCGGCAGGTCATCGGCCTCTGTCCGGATATCGGATACCGTTTCCTTCTGCTTCTCGGAACGGCCCAGGTAATGAAGGACGTCGGCCAGATTGGCTTCCTCAACCAGTTCCAGCCCAAGTGATTCCGGTATAACCGGTAGATCATCCTGGTCTGCGGACAGTGCAAGGGCTTCCGCCGACAGAGAACCCCAGTGCTCGGCCGTTTCGTCGAGCTCATCGGCTGCTTCGAACTCATCCAGTTCATCGAGTTCCTCGACAGCTTCAACAGCATCCAGTTCCTCTACTGCATCGAGTTCCTCGACAGCATCCAGTTCCTCAACGGCATCCAGTTCCTCAACGGCATCCAGTTCTTCAGCCACATCGATGAGCTTGGAACTGGAAACCATAGCGACAGCCGCTGGCTCTAAATCTTCCGCATCGCCCAGCTCATCCAGCTCAGCCAGTTCCTCTAGTTCTTCGACAGCGTCCACTGCACTGGTAGCGCCGATTTCCTCTACAGATTCCACTACCTCGACAACAGAAGCAGCGTCCGCATCGGCTAGCTCATCGAGCTCTTCTAACTCTTCGAGCTCATCCAATTCCTCGGCATTCTCGACAAGCTGGGCATCCCCGGGCTCAGCAGCGGAGACTTCATCATCCACTTCAGCGAGCTCATCCAATTCTTCCAGCTCTTCTACAGCATCAACTGCCGAATCGACACCAGTCGGTGTTGTTACTGGCTCCGAGGACGCGCGTGGTGCAGGCTCTGTGGACGCGCGTGGTGCAGACTGCGCGGCGCCCGCTACAAGCTGGCCAAGGGATCCCCTAGCCACCGCATCGCGGAGCAGCGTTTCTATACGCGCAAGATCCTGGCTCTGTTCTTTTTCACGGCTTCCGGACAACAAGGCTACAAGCTCGTCCCAGCCTTTGTCGACAACGGCATCTGCATCCTGAACGGAACGCTTTCCGCGTAAACCGGCAGATGCCCGGATGCGTTCCTTGACTTCGTTTCGCCTGCCTTCCAGCTCTTTACCCAAACGGGCCGCGTCAAATGCGTCTTTGCGTCCAAGGTATTCGCCCAGTATTTCCATCTGGAGCCGG
Source organism: Spirochaetota bacterium (assembly GCA_029565815.1). Lineage (GTDB taxonomy): Bacteria > Spirochaetota > Spirochaetia > Treponematales > UBA12059 > JAKLIU01. The sequence continues at coordinate 2,168 of JAKQNL010000082.1, forward strand.
CGAACGCTCGCGGCAAGCACGGCGCTTCTATCTTGGCGAATATTAAGAATCAGAAAGCACAGCAAGAACACCGTCACAAAAATGGCGGCCAGCATGAGATAGCGCAGCGTGTCGGAAAAACCGAACCAGGATGCGGGCACCAGGCGCCCTAGCGGACCTGTGCGTCCGACAACGGAGAACAGGACCAAGTCTTCCGATCCAGATGATTTGCCCACCGGCACGGCGCCTGTGCTTGGACCGTTGGCCCACAGTTCAGCAATGCGCTCTGTAAGCGCATTGTCGGCCCATGAAGGCATGCCGATAACCAGACCAAGGCCAGCAGGTGTCAACTGGTCACTGAGACCAAGAACCCGCTCTCTAACCAGGTATTCGCTTAAACCGCGGTAGTGCACATAGAACACGGCCGTGCCCCGGTACACGCCAAAATCGTCGGTCATAGGATAGCTGTATGCAAACGCTTCCATAGAAGGAATCGATATGGTCTTTGGAGCGGAGCCTTCCGCTACGGACAGTGATAACCACGGCTCGTCGCCGTCCTGGCCGTACATGCGGTACACGATGCGCGATGCATCGGCTTTTTCTAAGTCTGCACTAAATGTACTAAAGTGTATCCGTTGTCCATCCGCTTCGATAAATCGGGCCCCGTAAAAACCCGGAACCGCTTCCATCAATGCGCCAAACGCGTTGTTTCGCTTTGTAGCGTCTTCCGCGCTCTGGCTTGGCTGGAAAACTTTTTTGGAAAAATCTTTTGCTGCAATGGCCGCGAATTGTTCCGAAACGGATTGCTGCCAGAGCGATTCCGAAGCGGCTAAGGCGCTCAGGGCATCTTCGGTTTGCCGCCTCATGCGCGGGTCAAAAAATCGTGTCTCTACGGTATTGAACAGGCCGGACCATGCGGCATACGAGAACGCAAGCGCTAGCAGTACAGAGGCGATAAGGCTGATAGCTGCTTTACGTCCGGTACTCATAGCGTTCCAGCATGCAGGATAGCCCAAAGGGCCAAGAGCCCACGGCTCCCGGTCTGTCCGCCCGTATGCGGACACAACCCTCTTAGCATTGTCGGCAAAAGCGCGGTATTACTCAAGGGGACCATCGAAGGCTAGCCGGTGCTTAGTGCTCCGAAGCTTGGCGAAGGAAGCGCCTCCGGGCTATGCTTCCACACGATGGACGCTTTCAAAAGCAAAACGAGTTTTGAAAAAGCTCCATTGTTAAGAGGAACGGTAATTCATGAAAGCCCTGGAGCGTTTCACAGCACAAGCAGCCGCATTGCTACGCCTGGCCATCAGCGACGCCAAG
>JAKQNL010000102.1 GCA_029565815.1 Spirochaetota bacterium
ACAAGCTGTGGCTACATGCCCGCAAGGAGCTCCTATGACCAGTTACAAGCACTTGGGTCTCGTCAATACTGTCGAGCTTTTTAAGAAGGCGGTTTCCGGCGGCTATGCGCTGCCCGCATACAATTTCAATAATATGGAACAGCTTCAGGCTATTATCCAAGCCTGCGTGGAAACAAAAAGCCCGGTAATACTGCAGGTTTCCTCCGGGGCTCGCAAGTACGCGAACGCGAACCTTTTGCGCAATATGGCCCGGGGCGCGGTGGAATATGCCCAGGAACTGGGCTACCCCATACCCATCGTGTTGCACCTGGATCACGGCGACAGCTACGAACTATGCGTGGACTGCATAGAGAACGGCTTTTCCTCCGTCATGATAGATGGTTCCCACTTGCCCTATGACCAGAATGTTGCGCTTACCAAAAAGGTATGCGAATACGCGCATTCCCGCCCGGACTACGTGTCGGTGGAGGGCGAGCTGGGCGTGCTTGCAGGTGTAGAGGACGATGTTTCCAGCGAGCACAGCCACTACACTCAGCCGGATGAGGTAGAAGATTTTGTGCGCAAAACCGGCGTCGACTCTTTGGCTATATCCATAGGCACCAGCCACGGCCGGACCAAGTTCCGTCCCGAGCAGTGCACCCGCGGCGCGGACGGCATACTGGTTCCGCCGCCTTTGCGCTTCGATATACTAACGGAGATTGAACACAGGATACCTGGCTTTCCAATTGTGCTCCACGGCTCATCGAGCGTGCCCCAGGAATACATAGCGCTCATCGAGCGTTTTGGCGGCAAGCTTAAGGATTCGGTGGGCATCCCGGAAGCCCAGCTGCGCACTGCTGCAAAAAGCGCGGTATGTAAGATAAACATCGATTCAGACGGCCGCCTTGCCATGACCGCCATGATACGCAAGGTGCTTGCGGAAAAACCGGAAGAGTTCGATCCGCGCAAGATACTCGGTCCGGCACGCGACGAGCTGAAAGCCCTGTACATGCGCAAGAACCGCGATGTGCTCGGCTCGGCTGGGCGGGCCTAAGGCAATGGCCGTGAAACGAGCCCTTTGGTTTGCGCTGGTCCTGTGCCTAGCTTTCATGCCTGTATTCGCGCAGGAAAGCGGCAAGGATTTTGAATTCACGTTTTTTGGTCCGCGCTTCTATTCCTTTTTCCCTTCCGGCGCGGATTTTAAGCTGAGCTATTCGGGCCTGGACTTTGGCCTTGACGGGAATACCGAGCTTGTGCTGGTTGCCGGAGGCGGTTATCAGGAAATAACATTTCCCCGCGATCCTGCAAACGGAAACACGGTGCTTGCGGAACAGTTTGCATCCTTCCCTTCGCCCAATTTCCAGTGGGACCTAGGGCTGGTGCAGGGCCTTGCTCGCCGGCCGAACGGGGCTAACCTTGTGGAGCTGTTCCTGTTTTACCGGGGCCGCCTGGACCTGTACAACAATGACCTATCGGCAACGGTGTTTGCGGACATGCAAGGACTGTTTGGAACCTCGTTCTTAACTGGTGCTTCGTTCAGCACCGTATCGCGCTCCGTCCACCGGCTTAGAAGCGGTTTGTTTGTAGAAGGCAGCGCAGAATGGGCTCCGGCTTTCTTAAACGCAAAGAGCGATTTTTGGCGCGTTTCCGGCCAGGCCCGGGCGTATGTACCGTTGTTCGATCTGCCAAACGACGGCAAGAACCTTTTATCCATGTACATTGCCGCTTTCCTTGGCGCAGATTATGCCGACGGAGCCAGTGTTCCCCTGTACGTCCAGCGGAGTTTTGGCGGCCGGTATCTGCGCGGTTCCTTGGGCGACTCGATTCGAGGCTATGCCCACTCGTCCTTTGATACCAGCTTTAAGCTTGCTTCGTCGCTGGAACTGCGGCTCTTAGGCCCAGCTCTGTTTTTGCCGTCCATCGTGCCGTTTTTATACGGCTTTGTAGACGCAGGATATTTAAGCGGCTATTGGGGAACCAGTAGGGATGCAACGGTATCCGGAAGCCTTGCTTCCGCCGGCGGCGCAATCGGTGTGGATCTATTCGATTTTGCCCAGCTGCACTTTATTATGGGCTCGCGCCTTATAGACGACGGCGTATACGGGCTACAGCCGGGCATGTTCATGCGTATGGGTATCTTTTTCCACTTCTGAGTGTAGGAAGCTCTAACAACCCCATGGTTTTTAGAGCTTCTCTTGTAGAGCGATCGCGCTTAGCTGTGTTCTACTACGCCCTTGCGGGCAAGCTCATCGCAGCGCTCGTTCCATGCAACGCCTGCGTGCCCCTCTACCCACACATAGCGAGCGCCTAGGCGCAGACTGAGCGTATCGAGCCGTTCCCACAGGTCGCGGTTTTTTACCGGTGTTTTGGACGCCGTCCGCCAGCCGTTTTTTTTCCAGCTCTGTATCCAGCTGGTAACGCCATTCTTCACGTATTGCGAATCGGTGCGTACTTCGATGGTCCCTGGCTGTAGGCTTTTGTCTGCAAAGCGGGCCTCCACCGTGGACAGGCCGTCGATAACGGCCATAAGCTCCATGCGGTTGTTGGTTGTAGCCTTTTCCCCGCCATAGCCTTCGCGTACCTCTGTGCCAGAAAGGCACACCCAGGCCCAGCCGCCAGGACCCGGGTTTCCGGAGCAGGCTCCGTCTGTGTATAGAACAATGCTGCTCATTATGTTTCCTTGTTAGTGAGGCAGCAAGGCGGTTGAAAGCCAAGGCACCCAGGTTACCAATGCAAGAACGCATAGCTGTATAAAGAAAAACGGGAGCACATCGCGGTAAATGCGTATGACCGGTTTTTCAAAAGCGTAACTGGCCAGGAACAGGTTCATCCCTATGGGCGGCGTCATAAATCCTATAGATAAGTTCATGATGAAGATGACACCCAGGTGTACCGGATGCACGCCGTAGACAGCAGCAAGCGGAATGATCAAAGGAGATATGACCAAGACAGCTGAAAAAATATCCATAAGGCAGCCAACAAGCAAGAGCCCTAGGTTGAGCATGAGGAGGAACATGGCTTTGGATCCTACCGTGCTTTGCATCCAGGAAGAAAAGAGTTCCGGAATCCCTGCATCCATGATATAGAAGGACAGGCCTCGGGCAGCGGCAATGACGATAAGGGCTCCGCCTGCTACCGGCAGGGCTTTTAGCATGGCAGGCAGCATTGCACGAAAGCCGCCGCCTTTGCGCAGCAGGAATCCGCTTACGGCAAGGTACAGCACCACAAGCGCGCCGATTTCCGTGATGCTTGCAAGGCCGGTAAAATACAGCACGCCGATGAGGATAGGAACGGCAAGCTCCGGGGCTGCGTCCTTAAGCGATAGTACAGCTTCCTTACCGTTAAAGCTCGTGCGCGAACCGGGGCTGCGTATGCCCTTAATCACGCCAGCTACGCCCATCGACAGCGTAAGGAGTATGCCGGGTATGATGGCTCCAAGGAACATGTCGGTGATGGTAAAGATGGCAGTATCGCTTTGGGCCAGAAACTGCGCGTTAATGGCGTACAGGATGATGGCTAGCGATGGGGGAAACAAAAGGCCTACCGACGAGGATGCGGTTAATAGGCCACGCGCGTAGGTGTCCGTATAGGCGCCGGTGTTGGTAAGCACATAGGCCAGAATGCCGCCAAGAGCCAATATGGTAACGCCGTTTGCGCCGGTGAAGGTGGTGAAAAACGCGCACACCAGAACAGCCGCCATGGCTTCGCCGCCGGGTATCCAGCCAAACCAGTGGCGGAAAACGCTTACCAGACGTTTACCCGATCCGGATTCAGACAGCATGAAGCCTGCGATGGTAAAGAGCGGAATAGCCGGCATGCTGGAGTTTTTTAAGAGGCTGTAAGCTTCGCTTGGAATCAGTTCGATGCTGGAACCGGATCGTAAAAATAAGAGCGCAGCAATACCGGATATGAACGCGTACAGGGGCAAGCCCGCTAGGGCTCCAAGTATCAAAAGTATGATGATGGGCCATGCTGCTCGGGCGCTTACAGCGTATGCCAGGGTGCTTGCGCTATCAAGCCATGCCGGCGGGCTCGTAAAGGCCGAGCACAGGTTGGTAATCGCCGGCAGGGCAAAAAATATACCGGCCACAATGCCCGCTGCGAACGCAAGCCGCCGTGGCCGAGTTCCCATTCCAAGGTTTGCTCCTATCATGACAAGAAAACCTATGGGCATGGGCGAAACAAACAGCGCTACCGGCAGCCCCAGAAGCTTGTCTCCGGGCTCAAAGCCGATGAACAAGAGCGACAGCGACGCCCAGAAAAACAAAGCGTCTACCATGCCGTTGAGAAACGCTGTGCTCCATTCTTTTGCGCTGTTAAAACTTCCGCCGCCGGAGCTTTGCCCCGTTAGGGACAGGTGCTTGCTCTCCAGCGTTGCAAGGGCTGCAGAGAAAAACGCAAGCGACAGGAGGGCTGCTTCTATGATGCGCACCGCTCCGGGTATCCCATGAAAAAAAAGCCTAGAAAGAAACATATCCACAAGCGGCACGAGTACGAGGACCGCGAAGGAAGCGATGGCTGCGGCCTTAACGGCCCTTACGGCAATGCGTTTCATGGCTTAGCGTCTTTTTGCGTCGACCGCGGCAAACACCTTGGACGAAACATCGGGGGAAAACCAGGTGGACAAGAGCGACCGCATGCTTTTTCCGGTAAACAGCTCCGTCCATGCGCTGATTTGCGCTGCGCTTAAAGGCGGCGCTTTTAGTCCGTCTTTCATCATGGCGGCTATTGCCTCTTCTTCAAGCGCTATAGCCTGAGTTGCTATTTCCGTGGCAACCTTGTCCGCCGCTGCTATGAGCGCCGGCTTTATGTCTGCTGGTACGCTTGCCCAAGCCCGCTTAGTGAACACGAGGGCGCCGAAAAACGGCGAAAGGCGGAAGGAGGACATATAGCTGATGCTGGATCGGAACTGGCTCCACAACAGCTTTACGTACAAAGGGCTACTGTAGCTTATATCGATGCTTCCGTTGGAAAAATGGGTAAGCATGCTGGATGCGTCGGATTTTACCGTGCGCGCGCCAAGGGACTGCAGCTGGCTTGCAAGCTCTTCCTGTTTTGCCGAAACCCCTATGCGGGCGGAAACCAGGTTTTCCGGTTCCATCAGTGAACGGTTTGAAAACAGCCTTAGCCAGCCGCCCTGGGCTACCGTTATAATGTCATAACGATCTGCCACGCGGGCGCGCAGTAGCGGAAGCGCGGCTTCCATAGCCACCTTAAACTCCTCGGATGTCTGCACCACAGACG
>JAKQNL010000106.1 GCA_029565815.1 Spirochaetota bacterium
CTGCCGTTTTTCGTATACTAGAAGCGCGATCGATAAGCTCTGTGTACCTTATGCCGCGCAGCCGACTTTGGCCGAACATGGCTGCTACCTCGCGCATCTGGGCGGGAATGGCTGCATACTCTGCGGTAAGGTTATCGTGGCTGCCGCCAGAACTGAGGATGGCCAGGCGGTAAGGGCAGGCGTCGGCGTCAAAATCGATACGCTGCCAGAGCGGGATAGCTTCCTTGAAGTCTATCGCATTGACGCCGCCTAGGGCACAGGCCATCTGGTCCATGAGGCCGCACGGCTTACCAAAGTGCAGATTCTCCGCCTCTTGTCCTAGCTGGGCTAGCAGCACAGGCGGCAAACTGGATGCGTTGTACAGCGCATTAAAAATTTGCCCGATGAGTAGTTCAAAGGCAGCAGAGCTAGACAGACCTGATCCGGATGGAACCAGCGAATCCATCGCGCCGCAAAAGCCTCCAAGGCCTGCGCCGCGCGCGCGAAGGGCAGATGCAACGCCGCGTATAAGCGCATGGGGAGTTCCATGCTCGCTGGCGCGGGGCGACAAATCCGACAGGTCCACACTAATCGGCTCTGGCCAGCCCGACGAAGATAGCCTAACCATGGTGTCAGCTGTCGGTACAACACAGGCAGCCATATCCAGGTGCACGGCTGCGCACAACACGCGTCCGCCCTGGTGGTCGCTGTGGTTGCCGCCAAGCTCGGTACGCCCGGGGGAAGAAAACAAGCGAGCCCCGTTTAGGCCAAACAGGCTGTCCGTTTTGCGAACGAGCGTTTCCCAGCGGGCGCTTTGCTCGGGTCGGGCTTGCGCTCCGTACAGCTTTTCAAGCAGCTGTTTTCCGTCTGGGGAACTGGGAAATGAACATAGCGAGTTGTCGGTATGCATCATGCTCCTCGGCCGCGTGGCAGGCCGGCTCTAGCGGCCTGAAAAAAGGTACCATGAATAACGGGACAGCGGAAGCGGGCAAAAAAAACGGGCGCCTTATACGGGCGCCCGGACACGTTTTCTTATTGCTAGCCTGTATCAGGCTATCATCTCGGCTATGTAGCCGGTTCGCACGCAGGTTTCAAACAGCTCGCGGGTCATGAACTCCTCGCTTGCTTCTTCCCAATCTTCGTGCTTGTGAACAATGCGTACCAGGAAGCCGTTTTCGATCTCGTTCACCAGTTCGAGGGTCGAAGGCTCTGGGTTCGCGCTCTTTATGGTAAATACCTTCATGCCTTCCTCCATAAGGATAATTTCGGTAGTTTTGCCGTGCTCCTTGAGGATGGCTATTTGTAGTAAAAAATGCCCGAAAAACCGTGGCCGGATGGGGAGGCTTTTTCGTTCTATTGAATATTTCGCAGATGTTGCGTTATTATAGAAGAATGCCCAATGCAACCTTCGCCGATTTCGGCCTGTCCCCCGCCATACTTGAAGCGCTCGCCCGCAAGGGTTTTGAGGAACCATCAGCCATACAGGCGCTAGCCATACCGCCCCTCATGAAAGGCAGCTCCCACCTCTTAGCCAAAGCCAGAACCGGTACGGGCAAAACCGCAGCCTTTGGCCTGCCCCTGGTGGACAAGCTGAGCGAGCCGGGCGACAAGGTCCGAGCCCTGGTGCTGGTACCGACGCGCGAACTGGCCGTACAGGTTGCTGCAGAGATTTCCAGCCTTGTAGGCGGCCGTGCTCCACGGGTGGCCACGGTGTACGGCGGCGCGTCCATGGGCGAGCAGTTAAGGCGGCTGTCCCGCGGTGTGGATCTGGTCGTAGGAACCCCCGGCCGCGTGCTGGATCATATCGACCGCAAGACCCTGGACCTGTCGGGTTTGGAGTGGCTGGTGCTGGATGAGGCCGACGAAATGCTCGATATGGGTTTTATAGAAGATATCGAGCGGGTCATGGACGCGGCCAACCCGGATCGCCGTGTGGTGCTGTTCTCAGCCACCATGCCCGACGCGATTATGCGCATAGCAAAGCGCCGGCTGGGCGACTTCCAGAAGGTAGAGGACGACACCAACCCGGTGCAGGCCGGTCTTACCGACCAGATATGGCTGGAGGTGCGCCAGCGCGACAAACTTGAGGCCCTGTGCCGCATCGTGGATACCGAAGACGAATTTTACGGCCTGGTGTTTTGCCATACTAAAATAGAGACCGACTCGGTTGCGCGCGCTCTGGCCGAGCGCGGATATGCAGCCGAAGCCCTGCATGGCGATGTGTCCCAGGACATGCGCGAGCGCACCCTCGCCCGTTTCCGCGATAAGAAGACGCTGATCCTGGTGGCGACCGACGTGGCCGCGCGAGGCATCGACGTCGAGCGGCTGACCCACGTGGTCAACTTCAACCTGCCCTTCGACCCGGAGTCGTATACGCACCGCATCGGCCGCACGGGCCGGGCCGGCAACAAGGGCACCGCCATAACCTTCGTGACGCCGGAGGAGTACCGTCGCCTGTTCGCCCTGAGGCGCGCCTCGGGCGACGGCCTCCACAAGGGTAGCGTG
>JAKQNL010000149.1 GCA_029565815.1 Spirochaetota bacterium
TATCGCGAATGCGGTTATCGAAGCCGAGAGCGAAACTGGTCTTAAGATCATCGAGACCCTGGATGAAACCGACGACGATCGCGTCCCGGCCGCTGCGGTTGTAGCCGAAGAAGAAGAAGTGGAAGTGGACCCAAGCACCTATGTTGCCGAAGCGAAGGCTGAAGAAGCCCATGCCGCGACCGCGGAAGAGCCGGCAATCGAGGAAGATAAATTTTACACGAAGTGAGGCATAGCAATGGATATTAAGGCATCTGACATAAAAGACCTGCGCGAGAAAACCGGCGCTGGCATGATGGACTGCAAAAAAGCCCTGGTTGAAGCCGGTGGGGATCCTGCCAAGGCAGAGAAGCTCCTTAAAGAGTGGGGCCTTGCAGGTGTTGAAAAACGCGCCGGCAGGGCTACCAACGAAGGCCGTATTTTTATGGCCGAGAAAGACGGAGCCATTGCCCTTGTGGAGATAGCTTGCGAAACCGACTTTGTGGCCCGCAACGAGGACTTCATAAAAGCCGGTAACGGAATGGCCGCCCAGGCTCTTGCAAAGGGCTGGGACAAACCGGTAGCCGAGCTTTCCGAGCAGGTGCAGAACCTGGCTATCGTTATTAAAGAAAATATAACCTTAAAGCGCGTTGTGCGCGTAGAAGCCAAAGCTGGTCAGTACGTTCACAGCTACATGCACGGTGAAGGCAAAATCGGCGTGATCGTGACTGCCACATCCGATAAGCCGGAAGTCTTTAAGAACGACGAACTTGCAACCTTTATCCACGATGTAGCACTGCACATCGCGGCATTCCGCCCGATGTTCCTTGAGCAGTCCCGCATCGATGCTGGCTGGATTAAGGAACAGGAAGAGATTTTCCAGAAGCAGGTAGAAGGCGACGAGAAGATGAAGGGTAAGCCTGCCAACGTGGTGCAGGGAATCCTTAAAGGCAAGCTGAACAAACTGATGAGCGATATCTGCCTACTGGACCAGGGATTTGTGCGCGACGAGAAGCAGAAGGTATCCGCTGTAATGGCTGGGCTGGGCAAAACCCTTGGAGCTAAACTTTCTCTTGTTGATTACGTGTACGTTCGGGTGGGAGAAGCCTGATCATAGTTACGGCGCCGCGGTTTGCAAGAGCCGCGGCGTTTTTATGAGCGGTTTGTACCGCAGAAGGAGGATGCTATGGACGACGTGAAACACGCGTGCGAAGAACGGATGAAGAAAACGTTGGCCGCTCTTAAGGATGATTTTGCCGGCCTGCGCACCGGTCGTGCATCTCCGGCCCTTCTGGATAAAATCCGTGTGGAATGTTACGGCCAAAAAACGCCTATTACCCAGCTTGCTACCGTATCCGCGCCTGAAGCCAGGCTGATTGTGGTACAGCCTTGGGACAAATCGATTTTGAGCGATATAGACAAGGCAATTCAGAAATCGGAACTTGGGCTTAACCCTTCCAACGACGGAAAGGTTATACGAATTTCCATTCCTCCCCTAACCGAGCAGCGGAGAAAAGAACTGGTAAAAGGCGCTAAGGCTAGTGCCGAGCAATCCAGGGTATCGCTGCGCAATATCCGCCGCGACGGTCTTGAAGAAATGAAAAAGATGAAAGATTCCGGCACACCCGAAGATGCCGTCAAGAAGGCAGAGGACGAGCTTCAGAAGCTGACCGATTCATACGTGTCGCAGATCAATAAAGTATTGGAAGAAAAAGAGAAGGAGATCCTGGAGGTCTGATCATGGATCGCCGCGCAAAAAGCGTGCCGGCCCACGTGGCCATCATCATGGACGGAAATGGCCGATGGGCAAAAGCCCGCGGGATGCCACGCACCGAAGGACACAAGGTCGGCCTCAACGTTGCCAAGGACGTTGTTCGGTCCGCTAGGCACTTGGGTGTGCAATACCTGTCGCTGTATACCTTCAGTACCGAAAACTGGAAACGCGCCGCCACGGAGGTGGGTTTCCTGATGTCCCTGATTCGTAGCCACTTGCTTGCGGAGCTAGATTTTTACCGCAAGGAAAAGGTGCGAATTGTACATTCGGGCGACCGCAACGCCCTACCCCAGGATGTGCTGAGCGCATTGGATAGCGCACAAGCGCAGACAGAGGATTTTGCCGGCATTACCGTTAACCTGGCGCTCAATTATGGCGGCAGGAACGAAATTGTTAGATCCGTTTGCAGGGCTGTCCAAGAGCTGGGCAGGGCTCCGGCTAACGAAGAAGAAATGCGAAAATATTTGGATGTACCGGAATTGCCCGACCCCGATTTGATAATCAGGACCGGTGGCGATATTCGTTTATCCAATTTTCTTTTGTGGCAATCGGCGTACGCCGAGCTGTATTTCACCGATCAGCTGTGGCCGGATTTTTCCGGTGACGGTTTAGCGGCGGCCCTTAAGTCTTTCGAGACCAGGGAACGCAAATTTGGCGGTACATCGTGAGCAATATTGTAACCAGAATAATCTTGGTGTTTGTTGCGGTTCCAAGCCTGTACGCGACTGCGTTGTTGGTGCCGTTTATGCATTATGCTCCGGTAGCCGCTCTTATTGCGATTTTTTCTATAGGTTCCGCATGGGAACTTGCAGCAATTTTGGAACCAGAGTGCAAGCTCGGTAGACGGCTGCTTGCTGGTTTTGTTGCTGTATCGGTGTGCGTACTCGTGTGGCTAGCTGGTTTTGTTCCACAGCTTGATGGTCTTTTGGGATATCTAGTTTCGATAGGAATTGTGTCGCTTGCGTTTTTTGTAGCCCAGGCTTTTGCACTGGCATTTACCGCTTCGCCAGTAGCCATACATGCAGCTACTCGGTCTGCAGCAACTATGTCCATGTATGCCCTATACCCTGGAGCAATG
>JAKQNL010000162.1 GCA_029565815.1 Spirochaetota bacterium
GGGCCATGCATGGGTAGCCACATAGGGAATGTCCTGTGGTACAAGCGAGCATGCTGGAGCGAATAGTTGGCTCATCGTTTGGTCCGCCGCGTTGTAGCTAAGCTTACGGAAACCCTCGGAGTTAAGCCTATCCCAGTACAATGCGTTGAACAACTTGGATTTTTGGCTCAGGCGGCTGCCCATCGAGTACAAGCCGTTCATGTGCCGCACTACCGCACCAGCTGTGGTGCCATCAAAAGAGCTGAAATCGAACCAGTATGGGCTGTAGCCCAAGGCATGTGCCGCGGATGCTATAGCCATGGAAATGCGGAAATGGCCGTAGCCCATGCGTATGGTGCCTATAACCAGGGGCTTTTCTCCGGGCTGTGTAACGAAGCTTTGGGATAAACCCTGTTCCATGGGCCGAACGCTGAGGGTTTTCATATTCCACAGCTCGCCTACACAGGGAGGCTGGCCTTGTAAGAGCCCGAGGCTCCTTGTGCTGTCGTCGCCAAAACGCTTTTTGAACGAAGCTTGGGTACGCATGGCTCGTTTTTGCACCGACACCGGAATGGGGTTTCCGAACACCTGCGAACTTTTATCGCTTACCGTCTGGTTCATAGGTCCTCCCTCATAGATCGCCATTGTTGCGGGATTTCCTCTACGTCATCCGAGCAAAACACCAGGCCGCCGTTGGCAAAATTGACCGACCGAAGCAGTGCTTTTTGTTCATGGCTCAAGCTGATATCCGGCCCGGATCGGCCTATCCATACATCAGGGTCATTGAGGAATGCACGGCCGTTTAGCTGAGTTCTGGCCAGGGTATTAGCTATGCTTGCCTTGGTGCTTACCCGTTCCCGGTGGATGTAGTGCTCGACAGGCGGGCCGTCCCAGCTTAAGCCGACATCGCAGCCTATGCGGCAGTAATCGGCTCTGCCAAACGCGCTTGCAAGCGGTACGCCGCATACATGCATAAGCGCAGGCCCGCAGAGCTTACGCAGGTAGTCCATAACATTTGCCATAAGCTCGCCCCGGCTCATTCCGCCAGCTGGAGCTATACACGCTGCGTACAAAAAATCCAGCTTTACAAAGCCAAAGCCCCAAGCGCCCACAACCATAGCGAACACGGCTGCCAGGTAGTCCCGCACTGCTATGGATAATGGATCAAGCGCCCAAAAGCCGTTCCAGTTTGAGCCGCCGTGTATGGGCCTTCCGTTTGGCCAGCGTGCAATCCAGTCGGGGTGTTGCTGGGCAAGCTGGGAGTTGTGTGCAGCGGCAAAAGGCGCAAGCCACAAACCGGGCACGCAGCCGGTGTCCCGTATTTCCGCTGCCAGCGTGGAAAGGCCATCGGGAAAGCGGTCTGTGCGCGTGTGCATCCAGTCTCCGGTTGCCGTTTGCCAGCCGTCGTCTATCTGTATGATGACGGTTTTGTCTGGCTCTTGTGCCACCAGGCCTTTGTAATCGGCAATGGCCTTCTGCACCACAGCTTGGTTTACGTTCTCGTAGTGCTTGTACCAGCTGGTCCAGCCTCGAGCTTGCCGTGTGCTGTGCGCGTGTACGCCTTGGGACGCAAACCAGGCGTCAAACGCTTCATCTTGGGTGCCGGAAAATTTCCCTATAGCCAGGAGGCTGTAGCCACCTGCATCCGTGGCCGGATCGAGCTGTTTGCCGGATACATCCCGGCTTAGGATGAGGCGGCCGTGTAGCGTCTGTCCAGGACGATTTGCCACGCGGCGTGCATGTGCGCCAAAGCGAGCCCGAATGCTCGTGAACGCGCCCTTGTGGTCGTTTGTCGATCCTAAAACCGTCCAGTGCTTGCCTTCCTGAAAGCTTGCATAGCTCCAGCCGCAAAAATCCCCGGGGCCTGTGGACTGGGGGCCAAACTTGTAATCGCCGTACGCGGAGAAGCGGTAGCGTTGTTCCGCGAGCTTGCCCAAAATGCCCATGGTCCCTGTTCGGCCAGATACCGCCTGCTGGCGCCCTTCGGTCCAGGACTGGTAGCCGTTAAAGAATACAAAAGCATCAGAGTCGACCTGAATGCTGCATGACAGGCTTACAGCAATGAGCCGGACCGCCTGGACTGGATAGATGCGTAGATCCAGCCTGCCGCTACCGTCAGTCGTACACGTTACGCGAACCTGTGCTGATTCTATGGCTGTGCCCCCGCTTGTCGAGCCAAGGAGTTCTGGCCCTATACGTGCCTTGTGGCTGTGTGCTCGTCCATCCGGACCATACAACCGTAGCGCAAGCAGGGCGTTTTCATACTGCACTTCCATGGTTAACCCCCGATGCCTTGCGTAAGTTATCGTCATTAACTATATTAACTACGTTAATAGTATCCGCTTGGTTTTTTATGCTGTCAAGCTGTATTGTGTTGTAATTGCGCTTTGCCTAGCCTTGCTTGCTGCTCGAAAGCTAAAAAGTTACCCATACGCTTCGTAGCAGTAGGGCTTGTAGGCTTGCTATCCCAAAGCTTCGTAACACTACATGTGGGGGTTATGTATGCATCGTGGACGAGAAAAACAAAAAGCCGATGTTAGATTTCAGTTCCTGGAAGCAGCACGCGGCATTATTCTGGAAGAAGGTATCGCACTGGCAACAGCCAAGAATATTGGAGCCAGAGCCGGGTTTAGCTACGCGACTATTTACAATTACTATCAGAACCTGAATGCGCTCCTGTGCGAAGCTGTGGATGCCATCAATAAGGAGCTCTCGGACCATCTGGATGGCTTGTGGGAACGCAAGGGGCCGGTTGATTCGCTATCGAGCCTAAACGACAGGGTGCTGGATTTTGCTACGCTCATGGTAGAGCACTTTGCAAAAAACGTGCATGTGTACTATCCCTTTATCAGCACGGAAATCGATTTTAGCTATTTTAAGCAACGCGATGGCCACCCGTACGCGCACCCTGCCTATGCCCTTTTGCATGCGGAAATGGCTGCCCACAAAACGCTGCTCAAGCTTGACGAAGACGGCATCCGGGTGCTTACCGATGTACTTGCATACATATTCCACGCAAAAATGCATTTTTTCCTGCGCTACCAGGTGCCCGAAACGCTTGAAACCCTGGAAGCCGAGCTAGCAGCAGAACTTGCCCTGGTGCTAGCCCGAGCCTAACTTACGGCGTGGTTTTTTTGCCTTTGTCACCAGATGACGGATACAAAAATCGCTTAATTTTCTGGCTGGGGGTTTTCTCAAACGGCGTTTCTTGCAGGTGAATTTTACTTACCTTAGAGAATCCCGACAGCCTGGAGTTGATCTCCCGCCGGATGTTTTCCACCAGTTCGCCTGCGTCGTCGATGCTGTCCTGCACGGCCGCCTCGAAGCGTTCAAGCACTTCCGGCTTTAGGATGACCAGCGCGGACAGGCCCCTGCCGTCGCCGTACACCAAGGATTCCGCAACCAGCTCGTGCGCATTGAGCATCGACTCGATTTCTTCCGGATAGATGTTCTCGCCGGCTGGGCTTAAAATCATGGTTTTATGCCGACCGCGTATGAACAGCCGTCCTTTTTTGTCAAAGTGGCCAAGGTCGCCGGTTCGGAACCAGCCGTCCTTGGTCATGACTTCCGCGCTGCGCTCGGGGTCTTTGTAGTAGCCAAGCATAACGTTGGGCCCGCGTGCCTGTATTTCGCCATC
>JAKQNL010000173.1 GCA_029565815.1 Spirochaetota bacterium
TGAGGCATGGCTCCCTGGATTTCTCGAACAAATCTGCTACCAGGCGCTCGAAATTGGATCGGGTAAGGCTCTTTTGCAGGTGCTTAGGGCCGGAAGCGTCTGCAGTGATGAATGGAAGATTGATCTCTGCCTGCTGCACGTTGGACAGCTCGATCTTTGCCTTCTCTGCGGCTTCCTTGAGGCGCTGCAGGGCCATCTTGTCCTGGGACAGGTCTATGCCCGAATCCTTCTTGAACTCCTCCACCAGCCACTGCATAACACGGCGGTCAAAGTCGTCGCCACCCAGGTGGGTGTCGCCGTTGGTGCTCTTTACCTCGAACACGCCTTCGCCCAGCTCCAGTATGGATATGTCGAAGGTACCGCCGCCAAGATCGTACACGGCTATGGTTTTTTCCTTCTTCTGGTCCTTGTTAAAGCCGTAGGCAAGGGCCGCGGCGGTTGGCTCGTTGATGATGCGGCGCACTTCCAGGCCCGCGATCTTGCCGGCATCTTTGGTTGCCTGGCGCTGTGCGTCGTTAAAGTAAGCCGGCACCGTGATGACCGCTTCGGTAACCGCTTCGCCCAGGTAGTCTTCCGCGGTTTTCTTCATCTTTTGCAGAATGAAGGCGGAAATTTCCTGGGGGCTGTACTGCTTGCCGGCAGCGTCGACGCGGACGTCGTTCTGGATGGCCACAACCTTGTACGGAACCAGCGTGGTTTCGTTCTTCAGCTCCTCGTAGCGCCTACCCATGAAGCGCTTGATGGAGTACACGGTGTTCTCCGGGTTGGTGATCATCTGGTTCTTGGCTGGCTGGCCTACCACGCGTTCGCCCTTGCCGGTAAAGCCCACGATGGACGGCGTGGTGCGCTGTCCCTCCGAGTTGGCTATGACCAGCGGCTCGCCGCCTTCCATGACGGATACGCAGCTATTGGTGGTTCCAAGGTCGATGCCTATTATCCTGCCCATATTGTTCTCCTTGTCGCGCAGCGCGCGTTAGCGTTCTTCTTTGCTGGCGCTGTCCGCGCCTTGCTGGCCGGAGGTACTGCCCCCGGGCATCATCACTTTAACTTTTGCAGGCCGCAGCACCCGCTCCTTGAGCTTGTAGCCAGCCTGGAATTCCTCGCTGATCGTAGGCTCCTCGCAATCCCCCGGGTGGCTCATAAGCGCTTCGTGCACGTTCGGATCGAACAGGGCGCCGGCGGTTTCTATGCGGGCAAGCCCGTATTTGTTCTTGAGCGTAGCCACCATATTCGTCCGTATCATGTCCACGCCGTCATGGAGCGCTTTGAAATCGCGAGATTGCTCAGTGCTTTTGATGGCACGCTCAAAATCGTCAAGGATGGAGGTCAGGTCGGTCAGCAACTGGGTATTGGCATACTGCACCGAATCCTCCTTCTCGCGGAACATGCGCTTACGGAAGTTCTCGTAATCTGCCAGCTTGCGCAGGTACTGGTCTTTCAGGGAGGCGACCTCGCCTTCCAGCTCGGCTATGCGCGCATCCCGCTCGGCACTACCAGCCGTTTCCTGGGACGGGCGCGCCTGGAATATTTTTGGACCCTGGCCGCTGGCATCCTGCATCCCTGCGGCATCGGACGGCGCGGCTTCTGCTCCGGCAGCCTGCGACGCAGCCTGAGCCGCATCACGGCCAGCTGCCTGCCCGGCATCAAAGCCGGCACTATCGGTACCCTGGGTACGCCCATCGGTTTCGTGTTTGTTGTGTTTCGACATGGCCTCGCTCTGACATGCTTATTCCGGAACAGTTCAAACCTTAGGCTAAAAGTTGTTCCGGTGGACTTGAACATAAGGTAATAACGCGCAATTTATCGAGTCAAGCGGTTAAAACACTAAAAACGTACCGAATGGGCACAGTTTTTGCAGACAAAGGAAGGCCCAAACGACTTGACATCGAGGCTGTTGAGCATAACATTTAGTTTGAAGATCGATCATTTGACAGGGGGTACAGCACGGTGCAGGCACAGCGGCAATCCATCAGCCAAGTGCAACGACAAAAGCTCAGCCCGCAGATGATCCAGTCCATCCGCCTTATGTCCCTGCCCATACAGGAGTTAAAAGAGGAAATCCAGCGCGAGTTGGAGACCAATCCAGCCCTGGAAGTCATAGAAGACCGGTCCACTGTATCGCTGGAGACCATGGGCGAGCACGCGGAATCCGATAGCCACGACAGCTTTGAGGACGGATCGGACCAGGGCTACAGCGCCCCTGCCGATGGGGATTCCAAGCGGCAGTTCATGGAAGGCGCCATATCCCGCTCGGAAACCTTACAGGAACACCTCTTGTGGCAGCTACGCCTGCAGCCTTTAAGCCCTGAGCAGCGAGCCGTAGGGGAAATACTCATACAGAACCTGGACCACGACGGCTTCCATAAGGAAGACCCGTTTACCGTGTGTAAGGATGTGTCCAGGCAAACCGTCAGCATGGTTATGGCCGTTATACGCACCTTGGAGCCTACCGGAGCCTGCGTCGTGGACTACCGTGAATCGCTTTTGGTGCAGGCTCTGCTTGCCCAGGATGCGCCCAAAGGGGCTGTCCAAATCGTACGCGACCACATAGAGCTTTTGGAGCGGGCAAAACACGCGGAAGTGCAAAAAAAGCTCAAGCTCAGCGACAGCGAGCTGAACGATGCGCTCGCGTTCATCAAAACGCTCAACCCATTCCCGGGGCGCATGTATTCGGCCGACGAGGTGCGCTATGTGGTGCCCGATGTCCAGGTAAAGCTTAAAGACGGCGAATTTGTTATCACTATTAACGACCAGGAAATTCCAGTCATTGGCATTAACCCGTTTTTCGACCACCTGTCCTCGGAGCGTCACGACAAGGCTACCGACGCCTTTGTGCGCGACAACATACGGCAAGCCAGGTTTTTCATCCAGAGCATACAGCAGCGCAACCGTACCCTGCTCAAGGTAGTCCGATCCATTGTGGAGTTCCAAAGGCAGTTTTTTTCCCGAGGCCCCAAGTATCTGTCACCGCTGACGCTCAAAGACATAGCAAACGAAGTGGGCGTGCATGAAACAACGGTATCCCGTATGGCGAACAAAAAGTACCTGCAAACCGACTGGGGCATCTTTGACCTGCGCTACTTCTTTACCAACAGCATTTCCGGCGCAGGCTCGCGTGGCTCGCGCTTTTCCAAATCGGGCGTAAAGGAAGTGATACGCGAAATCATCGAAAGCGAGGGAGCTATACTGTCCGACCAGGACATAAGCGAAGCGCTTGCCCGCAAGGGCATCAAGCTTGCCCGCCGCACCGTTGCAAAATACCGCGGCGAGCTGAATATGGATTCATCATTTGGCCGCAAGCGCGGCTAAGCCACAATCGAGCAATAGGGCGGGTAGACAACAGCCCGCTCCTAAGGAGGTTTTCATGACAACAGACGTCCGTGCCGTGCATTTTGACCTGAGCGAAGCCAACAGGGCCTTTTTGGACAAAAAGCTGGAACGGCTTGCCCACGCAAAAGACCTTATCGTGGATCTCCTGTTCGCGTTCACCAAGGAAAAACAGTTCAAGTGCGAGTGCACCGTGAACTTCCGCTGGGGAGCCCAAGCCCACGTGCAGGAAACCGATTTTGACCTGCTTCCCGGCATAGAAAAACTCATGGACAAGCTGGAACAAAAAATCAACAAGGAAAAAGAACGCGTAAAAGAAAAGAAATAAGGGAACAGCCCCGGAGCAACGATGCGGCGTAATGGTGCCCACTATGCGGCTGCCGTTACGCCACTTTTTTTACCAGTGTAGCGAGGCTTTACTGGTGTTACGAAGCTTTGGGATGCAATACGTTGCACGCCCGCCCTTTTAGCGCTATGCTTGCCGCGAATGGAAGATAAACGTTTTACGGTCCTGGACCTTCTGGACATGGACCTGCGGGAACACGACGACCTCAAACTGCGCTGCATTGGCGGCCGCAAGGGCCTCATGCGGGAGATAGGCTCGGCTGACCTGAACCGGCCCGGCCTTGCTTTGTCGGGGTTTTTTGACAATTTTGCGTTCCAGCGCATCCAGCTCATCGGCCGGGGCGAAGCCGCCTACCTACGGCTGTTGGCAGCCGAAGGCCGCTTCGAGGGCGTAAACCGCATTTTTACCTTTCCCGTCCCCTGCTTCATCCTTGCAAACGGAGAACATCCAGAGCCCATGTTCGCCGATGCCGCGGAAGCCGCGGATTGCCCAATACTCCTGTCCGAGCTGTCCAGCACGGAGCTGTCCGCCCGCCTTATGCGCGTGCTAACCGCGGTGTTTGCCCCAAAAACCAGCATGCACGGCGTGCTCGTGGAAGTATACGGCATAGGCCTGCTGCTCACCGGGGATTCGGGCGTAGGCAAGAGCGAAACGGCGCTGGAACTGGTGGAACGTGGCCATCGCCTGGTGGCCGATGATGTGGTCGAAATCCGCTGCGTTTCCGGGAACATACTCATGGGATCCGGCGCAAACAAAGTCATAGGCCACCACATGGAAATCCGGGGTTTGGGCATCATCAATGTAACCCACCTGTTTGGCGTAGGCGCAATCCGGGACAAAAAGCAGATACAGCTCATCTGCAAACTGGAAGAGTGGGATTCCACCAAGGTGTACGACCGCATAGGCACCGACGAAACCACGGACCTTATACTGGGCGTTAAAGTGCCCAGGCTGGACATACCGGTAAAACCGGGCAGGAACATACCCATCATCGTGGAAACTGCGGCCATGAACGAACGCCTTAAAAAGATGGGCTACCACTCGGCAAAGGAATTCAACCAGAACATTTTGCGATGGCTGGAGAGCGACAGCGCCCGGGCCGTCTATTTTGGTCGTGATGATTCCATCTAGCGGCATTTCCCGAACGCGTGCTAGCATGGAAGCGGCGCGTACGCCGCGCACGTACCACATTCAAACAAGCGGAGACGCCTGATGGTAGAACAGACAACGGTAATAAAAAACCGTGCCGGCATCCATGCCCGCCCCGCGGCCATGATAGTGCAGGTGGCCGGCAAGTTCAAATCCCGCATTTTTCTGGAAAAGGGCGAGGACCGCATAAACGGCAAAAGCATCATGGGCATTATTACCCTGGGCGCCGGCTATGATACCAACCTCAAAGTGATAGCCGAAGGCGAAGACGAAGCAGAAGCCGTGGAAGCGATAGTACGCCTCATCGACAAGCGTTTTGAAGAGGATTAAGCATGAAAGCGGGCGTGGTTAGAGCCCGCCGGGCTACCAACACCGCCGTGGCAGCCGTTCTGTACATTTTGTGTGCAGCCGGCACATTGTTGTTTCTGTCGCGTCCGTCTTCCGCTACCGGAGAGCCTGGCTTGTACCGCGGCGCTTCGGGCATAGTGCTGGCTATACTGCCTGCCGCATCAGCTGCCCTGTTTGTGTTTCTCCTGGCCGGCATGCTACGGCAGCGGGCATCCAGAGCCTGGGGCTTTCGCATGCGGTTCAGGCTGGCACTTATGGTCATGGGCTCCGCCCTGGCAGGTTTCCTGCCGGCCGCATCCATCTATTCCAGCCTGGCCGTGCAAACGGCAGCAGCTCCAGCGTCCATAGCCATACGGCAGGCAGTGGACAGCGGCGTACGCCTTTCGCTCCGAACCTACCGTGATATGGATAAAGCCCTGGAGCTTCTAGCCAGCCGCGAACTCCCCGGCCTGGTCACCCAGTTTGGCACACAGGCGGATGCTATCCTGGATCACCTTACAGCCGTAAACGGATACACAAGCGGCATCCAAGTATTCCAAAACGGCCAGAGCATAGCCTTTGCCGGAAACCCGGACGTACAGGCCGGCAGCTCCGAATTACCCGACGGAGATTCGCCCATTCCCCGTGTTTCCGCAAACGGCATAAGCCACATACGCTACTATAAAACCGGACTGCCAGGTGGCCTGTCCGCCCTGCTCAGCCTTAGCGTTGACCCAGAGGTAGACGAAGCCGCAGCTCTCCTGTCCAGCGCCCGGCGTTCCCTTGGCGAATCCGGGAAGCTTGCGCGTTCCACGCCCTTTTTTGCCCTTGCCTTCGGATTGTCGCTCGCCTTTCCGCTCCTGGTGCTTGCCCTTGCCATGGCCAGATCCGCTGCGGATACCCTTCTGGATCCGCTCGCTGCCTTGGAACGCGGTATTCGCGCTGTTTCCGACGGCCACAAGAGACTGCCCTACCTGTCCAAGCCCGAAGACGAAACCGGCCAGTTGGTCAGCTCCTTTAACGCCATGCTCGAAGGCCTTGAGCGATCGCGGGGCGACGATTTACGCAACGAGCGGCTTGGCGCATGGCAGG
>JAKQNL010000176.1 GCA_029565815.1 Spirochaetota bacterium
CTATACTCACCCCGTCTACCAAAGAAGCAGAAGGCCATGATACGCCAGCCTCCGGACAGGAGCTGGTTGCATCCGGCGTGGTAAGCGCGGATCTGTGGCAAGAGATAGAGCGGGCATCTATAGCCCTGTACAAGCGTGGCCAGCAGCTGATGGCGCAACGCGGGCTCATCCTTGTGGATACCAAATACGAGTTTGGCATTGCCGACGGCCGACTGGTAATCGCGGACGAAATACACACGCCAGATTCCAGCCGCTATTGGTACGCAGATGGCTACGCAGAACGCTTTGCATCCGGCGATCACCAAAAGGAACTGGACAAGGAAACGTTCCGCCGCTGGCTGGTGGATCGCGGTTTTTCCGGTGACGGCGATGCTCCGGCCATAGATGACGATGTTCGCTGCCAGACAGCCTTGCGTTACATGGAAGCTTTTAAGGCAATAACCGGTGACGATTTTGAGCCGGTACACGGAACAGCGCACGCTGCACGGGTTGCCGTGGCGTCTTTATTGGCGGAAGTGTTCGGAGGCTAAGCGCTTGTGGAATAGGAGCCTCCGACTAAAGGAGGCTCCGTGTTTGCATCCAGCTGTTCGCGCGCTCTTGCGGCGCTTGTGGGTTCTGTGCTCGCGCTGTGCGCTTCGTGCGCTGCTCCATCCCAGGGTCAGAAAGCAATTTCCGTTGTCAGCTATAACCTCATGACCCTGTTTGACGCGGTGGATAACGGGGGTGAGTATGCCGAATTTTCCGTCGCCAAGGGAAAATACGACGAGCGGCGCTACAAAAGCCGTTTGTCGTCGCTTGCCCGCGTGATAAAAGCAGCGGTTCCCGGCGGGCCGGATATTCTTGCGGTACAAGAAATTGAAAACAGCCGCGTGCTTATGGACCTGGGCCGAGCACTGGGATCTTATCCGTACAAGGCTTGCGCCGACGATACGGCTACCGTGTTGGAGTGCGGCATACTGTCGCGCTATCCCATCGTGTCGCTACGGACGCACCGCTATGGCGTGATGCCTGGCAGCCAAGCGCCCAGGCTGCTCCTGGAGGCGCAACTGGATGCGGGCGGGCAAGAGCTGTGGCTCCTGGTTGCTCACTGGAAAAGTAAGCTGGAAGGAGCGGAACAAACCGAACCGGAGCGGGTCGCTGCAGCATCGCTTGCCGCTTCGGTGATTCAGGAAATCCTAGCAGCCAATCCCCTGGCGGCCGTGGTGCTTGCAGGCGACCTCAACGAGAATCCCGACGAGCAAAGCAGTGTGTCCTATACCACAGCGCTACCGAATACCTTAGGCATGTCCATGGACAGATCTGTGTCTATAGCTTCCCTTGGAACAAGCCGGCCGATTCTGTACAGCCCCTGGGCGGATTGTGGCGGCTTTAGCTACATCCATGATGGAACAAGCGAACGCATCGACCACCTCATCGTTAGCCCATCGCTTGCCGGGGCAAACGATGGACCAAGCCTCGTGCGCTTTGGCGTTGCGGCTCCTGATTTTGCATTGGATGCACAAGGCCAGCCTATCGCGTACCGATCATCCACCGGTACGGGCTTTTCTGACCACCTGCCCCTGTATGCGTTTATTGTGCAAAGGCCGTAGAACTATCCGGCGCACTTTGACAGGAGACCCTGTGCCGTGGTACAAAGACCGGATGCCCGAAAGCAAACCTCTCATCGCGCAAAGTGATCAGTCTTTGTTGCTGGATGCCCATGATCCGGCTTTTGACGCTGCCCGGGCGGAGCTGTCGGCTTTTGCGACGCTGGAAAAAAGTCCGGAACACTTTCACTCGTTCCGCATGGACGCCTTGTCCCTGTGGAATGCTGCAAGCGCTGGACTAGGTCCGGATGCGGTTATAGCTATCCTGCGCCGCTGGTCAAAATATGATTTACCACCGTCCATGGACCGTTTTGTGTCCGAAACCATGTCCCGCTTCGGCCGGCTGGTTATGCGGGCCGGCAGTAGCGATACCCGCTTGGTGCTTAGCTGCGACGACCCGTTTGTGCGCGCCGAGGTGGAAGGCAGCCGCAAGCTGGGCAAGCTGCTCGATGCTCATCCCGACGGCTGGGAACTGGCCCTGGTGGATAGGGGCACCGTCAAGCGGGAGCTTATTCACATAGGCTGGCCGGTTTTAGACGAAGCCCCGCTTGTGGACGGCGATCCGTTTCCGCTCAGCCTTAAGAACCATAGGACAGGCGGCCAGGAGTTTTGCCTGCGCGCGTATCAGGAAGACGGCGTGCGGGCTTTTACCGGCCAGGGTAAGCCGGGTACCGGATACGGCGTGGTGGTTATGCCCTGCGGTGCCGGCAAAACCGTTGTCGGCATGGCCACGATGGCGGCTATAGGCCGAAAAACCCTTATCATCACTACGAATGTCGCTGCGGTGCACCAGTGGATGGATGAGCTTTTGGACAAGTCCGATATACGGCCGGAAGATTTAGGCGAGTATACCGGAACCAAAAAAGAGGTAAAGTCCGTAACGGTTGCAACCTACCAGGTGCTTACCTGGCGGCCGGACAAGACGGCCGATTTTCCGCATTTTGAGCTGTTCCGGCGGGAAAAATGGGGACTCATCATCTACGACGAGGTGCACCT
>JAKQNL010000194.1 GCA_029565815.1 Spirochaetota bacterium
AGAGCAAAGGCTTCCTGGCCCCTGGCCGTGTCGTCCAGCGCGGCCAAAAGGAGGCATAGATCCTGCTCGAAGGACGCCGAGCGTTTCAGCTCCGCAGACAGACGCTCCCGCAGGTATGATTCCCAGCCTAAACCTGTCTCCGGGTCAAATAGGCCTTTGGGGCCAGCAAGGTCTGCTCCGGGCAGGTCTTTACAGCGTAGCTCCTTGCCGTGGTTCTCTGTCTGCATCGACAAGCCATCCATGGGCACTGCCTGAGCGCTGTCCTGCTTGTTTGCATCGAGCGCGCCTGTTTTTACTGGCGCGCCTGCTTTCGTTTGCGCGCCAGCTTCCGGTTGTTCGCTTACATCTGTAGGCGCGCCTGCATTCGCCTGTGCATCTACTCTCGCCTGTTCCAGGCCAGAAAGGTACTTGGATGCGATGCTGTCTGAATCCGCGTCTAAGGGCTGCCGGTACATGCTATCGGCGTTGGCGTGCCTAGACAGCTGTTCCGCGTCGGCCGGGGAAGCTAAAAGCCAGCCTGCTGCAATGAGTATGAGGGCAAGGACGGCTATCGACGAATCCCGTAGGGCTATGAACACGTCCTGCTGGCTGAGCGTGGTAAACAGGGTTTCTATCATCATGCCCGAAGCTAGCGGGCCTTGGAAACTGGATATTACCGATTTGGGAAAGTTGTAGGATGGAGCTTGCCCTGCCTTGGTTTCCTGGTAATACATCGATGCGGCCGGCATGGCAAACAGCACCCCGTCGTCGCGGCGGCTTACCACCACGCTTAACAGCCGGGGGTTTGCAGACCAGGCCGTTCTGGCCACAGCCTGCCAATTTTGGCCGGATGCCTGTTCTGGCGCGGCAAGCGCGTTGATAGCCTGCCTACGGATATCCAAAAAGGATGCCCGCGCCGCTTCTTGTCCGGCTTTAGCAGCGTTTGCTATGCGCACTATAGGCCAAGCGACCAGGCACGCAATGATGAGTACGACGATAAGCGTTAATGCCCTTGCTCCACGTTTCATGAAAAAGAAGTATACTCGCTTTATTCCAATTTTGGAACACGGAGCCGTTCATGAACGTAAAAAAGCGCTGCCTGCCGTATGGCTGGTACCCATATGATGCACCGTCGGTTATGGCCATGCTCGATACCTGGGATAGTGAACAGGGTACGGATAGCCTTGAACCGGCTGCGCTTGCGTGCGTTGCTCCCCACGCAGGCTGGGCATATTCCGGCTCGCTTGCATGGCGCGCATGGAAACAGGCGGTAAGCGCAGACACGGTTGTGATCCTGGGTGGGCACCTTCCGGCCGCTTCGCCCTTTGTCGTCGCTCGTAATGATGCATACGAAAGCCCCTTGGGAATCATTGAGGCAAACAAGGAGCTTATGGCACAGCTGGATGCACGGCTCAATACCGTAGACGAGCTGTGGGTGGACAATACGGTTGAAGTGCATCTACCCATGCTGAAAGCCCGCTTTCCCCATGCGCAGGCTTTGTGGACCAGGGTGCCCAATGATGCTAGCTCGGCCTCCCTTGGCCTGGAACTGGCAGCCTGGGCTCAAACAAGCGGAACAAAGCTTTTTGTGCTTGCATCCACCGACCTGTGCCATTACGGCCCTAATTACGAGTGGGAACCCGCAGGCTCTGGCTCTACTGGCCGGGCATGGGCAGCCGCAACAGACCGACAGATGGCAGACGCATGCACGGCCTTGGACGCCCCTACTGCGCTCCGTTTGGCCGAGCAGAAGCGGGCGGCTTGTTCCGTTGGTGCAGTGGTTGCAGCCATGGCATACGTAAAGGCCATGACAGGGGGAAAAGCCCAGGGTAGGCTCCTTGGCCTGTCATCTAGCTTGGAACATGCACAGGGCTCGTCGTTTGTAGGCTATGGCGCCATTGGATACTATTAAGGCGAGCGCCATTGCATACTAGTAAGGCGCAGTGCCGTAGTACGAGCGCACCGCTGCCTTAAAGCGCAGGCCGCGGTCAAATTCGTTTTTGAACATGCCAAAGGACGTGGCTCCCGGCGACAGCATGATAGTAGCGCCCGGTGGGCTGTGTTGTGCTGCCAAGGCTATGGCTTCTTCTATAGACGAGCATGGCCCCAGGTAGCCGATGCCATCCTCCTTAAGGATGGGTATCAGCTTGTCTGTGCCGCTACCGGCCAAGAGCACGATGGTATTTGCCCGCTTGTATGCCGATCGCAGCGGCTTGTAATCCAGGTTTTTGTCTGTTCCACCGGTAATCAGGCTTATATGGCCGGTAAATGAACCCAGGGCAGCTGCTACCGCTTCCGGTACGGTTGCTGCGGAATCGTTTACCCAACGTACATCGTTGCGCTTAAGAAACACTTCCAGCCGGTGCTCAACCCCAGGGAATTCCGCCAGGGCTTTGCCCAATCGCTGTGGGTCGGCTCCGGCTGCCCAGGCTGCAAGGCCTGCTGCCATAAGGTTTCTGCGATTGTGCTCGCCGGGCATAGTTAGCTGGGCGGGGAATAGTTCTATACGCCCAAGACCTGGCAGTACGGCCTGGCAGGAGCCGTCCGGCAGTAGGGATGCGCCCGGTCTGTCCTCGGACCACTGGCCG
>JAKQNL010000197.1 GCA_029565815.1 Spirochaetota bacterium
GAAGAGAAGAAATAGTAGAACGCAAGGCATACCACAGAGCCACGGAGACACGGAGGAGGAATTGATGAGGAGTTTTTCTTCATTACTTGTTTTGCTCTGTGACTCTGTGGCTCCGTGGTCGCCTTTTAACTAAGGAACATCTGTGGCTAAACGCGATTACTACGAGGTTCTGGGCGTTCCAAAGAACTCCAGCAAAGACGACATAAAAAAGGCCTACCGCCGCGCGGCCGTGACCAACCACCCGGACAAGAACCCGGGGGACAAGGCCGCAGAAGAGCGCTTTAAGGAAGCGACCGAAGCATACGAAGTGCTTGGTGACGACCAGAAGCGATCGGCCTACGACCAGTTCGGCTTTGCCGGGGTGGACGGTATGGGCGCTGGCGGTGGTGCTCACGATTTCTCCAACATATTCCACGACTTCGAAGATATTTTCGGGGGTATGGGCGGCGGGTTCAACATTTTCGAGAACCTGTTTGGCGGCATGGGCGGCGGTGGTCGCCGTTCGCGCGGAGAAACCCCCCGGGGCTCCAACCTGCGCTACGACTTGGAACTTACCTTCGAGCAAGCCGTGTTTGGAACGTCCGTGGAAATCGCGTACAGCCACGAGGAAGCCTGTCTGTCCTGCAAGGGTTCCGGCTCCGAAACCGGGGGCGGCCGCAAGGTATGCCCAACCTGCCAGGGCTCCGGCCAGGTGCGCCGCAGCTCCGGCTTTTTCTCCATCGCAAGTCCATGCCCCACCTGCGGCGGCGAAGGCCACATTGTGGACAAGCCATGCAAAACCTGTTCGGGCTCCGGTTTGTCCAAAAAGAAACAGAAGATCAAGGTAACCATTCCGCCGGGAGTGGATGACGGCAAGCGCCTGTCCGTACCGGGTCAGGGCGACGCTGGGCCAAACGGCGGCCGGCCCGGAGACCTGTATGTGTTCATCCATGTTCGGCCGCACGAGTTCTTCGAGCGCGACGGCTACGACCTGTACTGCGCCGTTCCCATAGGCATAGCCCAGGCTGCTTTGGGTAGCGAGATTACCGTGCCCACCATAGACGGCAAGAAGGTAAAAGTATCCGTACCCGCCGGCACGCAGCACGGCAAGATGCTTCGCCTGCGGGAAGAAGGCGTACCCGGTTCTGCCGGTGGCGCCCGCCGCGGCGATATGTACATAAAGATCATGCTGCAAGTGCCGCAGAAACTGAGCAAGCGGGGCAAAGAGCTTTTGGAAGAACTGCAAAAAACCGAAGGCGCAAACCCGGAGCCGCGGCCCATAAAGCTGTCTGATCTGAAATAACCGGCGGAAAGAATAAAAAAGGCGTCCTTAGCGGGCGCCTTTTTTGTTTGGTGCATGGAAAGCAGTTTTAGCTAACGGCGCTTGCCTTGTAGCCGACTTTTTCCACGGCTTTTGCGATAGACTCGTTGTCGAGGCCGGCTCCGCTTAGCTCTGCTGTGGAACTGGCAAGGCTAACCGATACCTGGTCTACCCCGGGCAAGGCTTCCAGAGCTTTTTTAACGCGCATTGCGCAGTGTTCGCAGCTCATGCCTTCTATGGTTACGACCGTTTTCATAGAATCTCCTTTGTGCGCTCAATAGAGGCTCTTTCAAAAGTCAGACGAGTTTTGAAAGAGCTACCGCATCATACTTGATTTGCGTAGCGTTTGCGCCTTTTTCATACAAACGCGAGCAATCGCAAAGCCAATTTCAAAAATAACTAACTTTTGAAATTGGCTTAGTAGCCTGCACCTTTGGCTTTTTCCGCTGCCGCAAGGGCTGCATCGTAATTTGGCTCCTGGCCAATTTCCGGAACCTGTTCGGTGTACACGATGCGACCGCTTGGGTCCACCACGACCACAGCCCTGGACAAAAGCCCGGCAAGGGGGCCGTCCAGTATGGTAACGCCGTAGCCGTCTCCAAAGCCTCGGTCCCTCATTTCCGACAGCGGAATGATGGCGGACAAGCCTTCGACTTCGCAGAATCGTTTTTGCGCGAATGGAAGGTCCCTGGATACTATGAGTACGACAGTCTGGCCCAGCTTCTGCACCTTTGTGTTGAACGCCCGCGCGCTTGCAGCGCATACGCCGGTATCCAAGCTTGGAACGATGTTGAGGATGCGTACCATGCCCTTCCAGTCGGCTAGGCTTGCGTCTCCAAGATCACCTTTGGTAAGGCGGAATTCCGGCGCTTTGTCTCCTACCCGGGGAAGATCCCCTATCGTGTGTATCGTGTTGCCTTTGAGTGTTATGGTAGCCATGGGCCCTCCTTGGGTCGTGCGGCGCGCGGTGATGCATGCTTAGTCATAAAGTACGAAAGTCTTGGCTGCCAAGCAAGTGTAGCTTGGTGTTACGAAGCTTTGGGATACGCTAGCACCTGCTGGATAGCGGCTTGCCCATGCCGAGCGTGGCCGCTATTCTGCATGCTTAAGGAGTTCCAATGGCTGGACACAATGGCGCTATACCGGATCGATATGCGGCTCTAGTAAAACGTAAGGCGCGCAAGGAATCCGGATTGTTTCTGGCCGAAGGGCGGCGCCTTGTGGAAGAAGGGCTTAAGTCGGAATGCCCATGCGAACTGGTGTTTGTGCGCGAAGGGTTTTTTGGCAAGTTCCCGGAAACCGATGCGCTTTTATCGAGCGCAAAGACTCAGGTACTCAGCGCGCGCGATTTTGACAAGCTAGCGGATACCGAACAGCCCCAAGGGCTCATCGGGGTGTTTTCCGGAACCGGCTTGCTGGATGATGCGCCGACACATCCGTGGCTGCCGGCCTTATTCGATGTGGCTGATCCTAGGAACATGGGCACTATCGTGCGTTCCGCAGACTGGTTCGGTTTTGGGCAGATCATGCTGGGTGAAAGCTGCGTGGACCCGTTTAGCCAGAAAGCTGTCCGATCGAGCATGGGTTCCGTGTTCCGTACCCGCTTTGTGCTGTGCGAGGATCTGGAAGCCCAGCTTGCTTCCTATAAAGGCAGGTACCGCATTCTGGTGGCCGACCTGGACGGTAGCGATTACCGAAGCTTTAAGGGCGGGCCGCCTTCCATGTGCGTGTTCTCAAACGAAGCTCATGGTCCAAGTGAAGGCATACGCGCGCTGGCCGATGGCATAGCCACCATACCCGGCCACGGCGGGGCAGAGTCGCTGAGCGTTGCGGTGGCTGCAGCCGTGTTCATGGCAGCGCTTCGATAGCCTCCGCAACCCGCAGGCCGTCTGCCGCTGAGCTAACAATGCCTCCGGAAA
>JAKQNL010000201.1 GCA_029565815.1 Spirochaetota bacterium
TGGTGGTGGACATGAAGGATGACTACGGCCGGCTACGCTTCGAGCCGCTGGATCCGCTGGTAAAGAGCATAGGCAGGGCAACCAATCCGCTGGACATTGAGGCCTTTGCCAAGGAGATGAAAGCAAAGGGCCGCTACCTGGTAGCTCGTATCGTCGTGTTCAAGGACAAGCGCATGTACGAGCACGGCGGCGGCATGTACGCAGCCTGGGACGCTGCGGCAAAAGCCCCCTGGCTTGGCTACGAGAACATCAAGAAAGAAGTACCCGTTGCGCCGCCTCCCGGAGCCCCGCCGTCTACCGCAGCGCCGGCTACAACAACGGTAACGGAAAAGAAATTTTACGACGAATACTGGGTGGACCCCTACTGCGAAAAAGTTTGGGAATACAATGTAGCGGTAGCCCGGGAAGTGCTTGCCCGCGGCTTTGACGAGGTCCAGTTTGACTACATACGCTTCCCAACCGACGGCGTAAACCTGGAGCAGGCAAGCTACCGCTGGCGCGATACGGGCATGGACAAGGAAAGCGCGCTCATGTCCTTCCTCAAATACGCCCGGGGCCATATTGACGGGCCCATAAGTATAGACATATACGGAGCAAACGGCTGGTACCGCTCCGGGGTGCGCACCGGCCAGGATGTGGAACTCTTGTCGCACTATGTGGACGCGATTTGCCCGATGTTTTACCCGTCCCACTTCGAGCAGGATTTCATGGCCTTCCCGCCGGCGGAAATGCGTCCGTACCGCATCTACTATATCGGGACTATGCGCAACTGGATCATTTCCCGCAAGAAAACGGTGATACGGCCGTACGCGCAGGCCTTTTACCTGAACGTGCGCTACGACCGAGAGTGGTACTCGCCGCGCTACATCAAGTTGCAGGTGGACGGAGTCAGGGACGCGTCGAACCAGGGCATTACCTTCTGGAACAATTCCGGCAATTACGGCGACCTGCCCGTGCTGGAAAAGTCCTCGGACGGCCGCCTAACGCTTAAGCCAACAGCCCGCGGAGTTCTGGACTAAAAGCCCAGGTCCTGCCCAACCAGAATGACGGTAAAATCCGACAAGGACGGCCGTTTGCGCAGGATCTGGTACACGCGGCATATCCTGGTTTCCAGCTCGCAGTCCATGCAGTAGCCCGTTTTGACGCATGGGTTTGGCCGGTCCAGGCGCTTGTTGTTCATGGGTGCTGCATACAGCTCGATGCGCTCAAAAGCCTCATCCACATCCCGAACCAGCTTGTTCAGGCCGGCTATAACCACGGTAGCTTTTGGCCCAAAGCTGAGCGCTGCAACGCGGTTGCCCGTACCGTCCACGTTTACCAGCTGGCCGTCCAGGGTAACGGCATTCACACTCGATATGAATAAATCGCAGCTTAGCTGGGCCCGAAGCGTGTCCAGTTTCGCCTCTGAGGACAAACCCGGAGCGTTGTGATCCAGTATGGTGCAGTTTGCACCGGCTGCAAGCGCGCGAATGTCCAAGGCGGCCACGCTCATGGATCCGCCAAAGCCAACACGGGCGCCGGCTGTAAAAAACGGTTTTAGGGCAGCGATTGCGTCTTCTGCGCTGGGGGCGTACAAAGCCTTGAATCCGTTGCCCTTAAGCGCTGTAACGGCTGCACTTGCCAGGCTGTGTTCATGCCACTGTCGTACTGATTCCATGGTTCTACCTTTCCGGGTGCGGCGGGGAGCCGTGTCCACCTGGGCTAAGAGCCCCAGGAAAGTTTGCCGGCAGTGGGACTTGAACCCACACATCCTCGCGGACAGCAGATTTTGAGTCTGCCGTGTCTGCCATTCCACCATGCCGGCGCTTGCGAACCCGTTTGTCGGGGCTTTCCTTGTACTACGGAGCATCGAGTCCGGTCAAGCTCAAGCCAAGGCGGTTTTAAGCTTAGTGTTACGAAGATTTGGGATGGATTACCCCTAAGCTTCGTAGCACTAGTCGTTTTACGCCACCCTTCTGCTTGTAGGGACCTCTAAAAACCATAGAGTTTTTAGAGGTTCCCTTGTGCTTGCCACTAGTCGGGCTTATGCTAGAGCGATGATATCCAAACGACGCGGTGAATTGGCCCGCATCCAGGCAAGCATTTCAGAATTCCTATCCATGCTTACCCGCCCGAGGGACACTGTCGAGCCTATGGGTCTTGCTGCCGCCCGGCAGAGAGCGGTCAAAGCCATGCTGTTTGCCAGCTTTCTGGCGGGGATAGTGCTTTCGGCTCCCGTCATAGCCCGAGGCCTGGCGGCCAGAGATTTAGGAAAAGCTGTTTTGTATATCACGGCCTACCTTGTAGCGGCGCTTGCGTTCGCTGTCCATGGATTTGCGCCTGCCTTTCAGTATGGCGCAAGCGTTTCCATGCTCATACTACTTGGCGCATCCCAATTTGCGTTTTTTGCTTCGCCCGTAGAAGGCGTTATATGGCTCATGGCAGCTCCCCCGCTGGCCACCTTCCTTCTGGGAACGCTTGCCGGCTCGATTTATTTTGTACTGGGTTTAGCGATCACGCTGTCTGCCGTCTGGGCGTCTACCCACGGGCATGCAGGCTGGGCCATTCCCCAGGGCTGGACGGAAATCTGCCTGTCGGCCGGAATCTCTGATTTGCTCTGTATCATCTGTGCGAGCATAGGCGGGACCAATAGCCTTGCCATGGAAAAAGAACAAACCCTGCTTAAAAAGGAACGCGCGGAACGGCAGGCATCCATAAGCCGTCTGGAACTGAACCTGGCCGGAGCGCAAAACGAGCTGGCTTCCGCCAGGCACCTGGCAAGCCGGCGCGAAACCATGTTCCGAGCGGTGGTGGAACACGGTACCGATGTGCTCATGATACTGGAGCCAGACGCACGCATACGGATGGCAAGCGAGTCGGTACACACGGTGCTCCACTACGACGCGTCGGAGTTGGAAGGCCGCGACCTGTTCAGCCTTTGCTCCCCGGAAGACACAAAAAACGCGCGGGCTATCTTCAATTCCGCTATGGTATCCGATCTGCCAGCGTTTTCCACATCCATGGAAATGATAAAAAAAACCGGCCAAACGGTTCAGGTGCAGATATTCGTTTCAAACTACCTGCACAATGCCGACATTGCCGGCCTTATGCTTTCCATACGGGATCTTACCTTCCAGAAAAAAGCCGAGGCAAAAGCCGCCTTCTACGAACAGCACGACCAGCTGACGGGGCTTCCAAACCGGGAAACGCTGGTCCGCGAGCTGGAACGGGCGGTAACTATCGCCAGAAACCGTAACCGCGTGTTCGGCGTCATGGCCCTTGGCCTGGACCACTTCCGGCGCATCAACGACATGCACGGAACCGAAGCAGGCGACCAGGTGCTCAAAGCCGTATCCGAAGCGCTTAAGCTGCAGTTCCGCAATGACGACATCATTGCCCGCTACCGCGGCGACATGTTCTATATACTCTTTCCGGAAATCAGCTCCCAGGAGCATATAAAAGACATTATCGCGAAAGCAAAAACCGCATTCGAAAAGCCATACGCCATTCCTCCTGGCGAGCATGTGCTGCTTACCGCATCGATGGGCGTTGCCCTGTTCCCGAACGACGGCCGTGAATCGTCGGAACTGATGCGTAACGCAGATACCGCGCTGTACATGGCTAAGGAATCCGGCAGGGACTGCTACCGCCTTTTTGACGCGGCCCTTAACAGCCTGTTGGTGGAACGGCAGCGCATAGAAAACGACCTGAGTACATCCATCGAGCAGAGCCGCTTTGAGCCGTGGTTCCAGCCGAAGGTGGACGCAAACGGCTGCATAGTCGGGGCGGAAGCCCTGGTCCGCTGGCGGCATCCGTCGGGCCAGATAAAAGCGCCAGGCTATTTCATCGAGATAGCCGAGAAGAACGGCAGCATAGACCGCATAGGCGATATCATGCTCCGCGCAACCTGCAGGGCAGCCTCTGATTGGCATAGGCGCGGGTTATTGCAGGTTCCCATATCGGTAAACTTGTCGCCCAGGCAGTTTGGCAAGGAAACGCTGATAGAAGATATACGCTCCATTTTGCTGGAAGAAAACATGGATCCACGCCTGGTGGAATTCGAGATAACCGAAAGCGGCATGATGGAGAACGAGCAGGAAGGCATACGCAAACTGAACCAGCTTAAAGATCTTGGGTCTTCGGTTTCCATCGACGATTTTGGAACCGGCTACTCGTCGTTCTCTAAGCTGAAGGATTTTCCCATAGACACCCTGAAGCTGGACAAGTCCTTTGTGGATCCGCTGCCGGGCGAGCGTAACGCGTCCATCATCGCGTCGGCCATTGTGGATCTTGCGCACACCCTCAAATTCGACGTGGTCGCCGAAGGTGTCGAGACGCAGGACCAGCTGCAGTTCCTGAGCGCTATTTTTTGCGATACATTCCAGGGCTACTTGTTTTCAAAACCGGTTCCCGCACACGAATTCGAAGCTATGCTTGCTTCGGGCAAGCCGCTGGCCCACACATGCTAGGCATGGTAGCAGCGCAGTGCCACAGCATATAAAGGAGATAGCATGACAGACAGCCTTGTAACCTGGGGACTCGATTGTATCCGCAGCGTGCAAACAGTAGCCAGCCCGGCATTGACTGCGTGCATGCGCGTCCTAACCCTTATGGGTTCGGAATATTTCTACCTGCTTATCCTGCCGGTTATCTTCTGGTGCGTGGACGAACGCTTCGGAGTCCGCTTTGGCCTGGTTATTCTTTTTTCAACCTGGGTAAATGCGGCCATCAAGCAGGCGGTAGCGCTGGCTCGACCTTTTACGGTTGATCCGAGCGTTGGGCTTTCCCATGAAAGCACCTACAGCTTTCCGTCCAACCATGCCCAGGGTTCTGCCGTGTTCTGGGGTCTTGCTTCGCAGAAAATAAAAAACCCCTGGGGCCTTATACTAGCCGTGGTAGTACCGCTGGCTATAGGTTTTTCGCGCATATACCTGGGCGTGCATTACCCGACAGATGTTGCGATAGGCTGGATACTGGGCTGGTCTTTTGCCGTTCTATGGATTGTTTTAGGCAAACGGCTGGAAATGAGCCTAGCCCGCCTGCAGCGCCGCGTTAAAGTGATACTGATAGCCCCCCTTACCCTTGGCATGAATGCGCTTACCGCCAACGACACAAACCTTACGGGCGTGTTTTTCGGCACTGCGCTGGGTTCCGTGTTCATGTTCGACATGGTGCGTTTTGACGCGAGCGAAGGCAAAGCCGGCAAAAAGCTTTTACGGTTTGTGCTCGGCGCAGTAGGCTTGGTGCTTATCTATTTTGGCGGCAAACTGGTATCGCCAAAGCAAGGCAACGACCTGTACGCATTATTCCGTTTTATACGCTATGCGCTGGTAGGAGCCTGGGTTTCCTTAGGCGCTCCGGCGCTGTTTGTGAAGCTTGGTTTAGGCGCACGGCATAGCGATTAGAAAGCTAGCGGGCTCAGGGTAAAATCCGGATTCTGTAGCGTAAAGATTTTTTGTAAGCCCGAGCTGACATACACCCGCCGCTCTTCGTCCACAAAGACCGCTTCCACGTCCGGCAAGCGCTCGGCAAGCTCCATGCCGGCTGCAAGCCCCATGGCAAACAGGCTGGTGGACAGGCCGTCCGCGTCCACCGAGCTAGCCGCGATCACGGTAATAGATGTAAGCCCGTTGCGTATCGGGTAGCCGCTCTTCGTATCCAGAATGTGGTGATAGCGCATGCCGTCTTCACCGATAAAAAAGCGCTCGTACACGCCGCTGGTTACCATGGTCGCCTCGCCCTGCAGTTCGACGACGCCCAGGTATGCGCCGCGCTGGTCAAGAGGATTCTGGATGCCTACACGCCAGGGCTGTCCGTCTGGCTTCTTCCCTACTACCTTGATGTTGCCGCCCAAATCCACCACCGCCGCGTGTACGCCGTGCTCCGACAAGATATGCGCAGCCTCATCGGCCGCATAGCCTTTTGCGATGGCGCCAAGATCCAGCCTCATGCCTTTTTTTGCAAGGAATACCGTGCCCGCACTGTCGTCTACCAGGACGGATGCAGCGTCGACCAAGGGCAGGGCATCTTGTATTTCCGCAACGCTAGGTATGCGTTCGCCCTCCATCCCTATGTTCCACAGTTTTACAAGCGGCCCGATGGAAGGGTCAAAAGCGCCACCGGACAGCGACGCGTACGACAAAGCCTTTTCGAGCACGAACAGAAGATCCTTGGGCGCGGACACGGGCCGTATGCCGGCGGCATCGTTGATGGAAGCCAAGGCTGTGCCCGGAGCGTTTGCGCTCATGGTCGCATCGATTTCGCGTATCCGCGCGAATGCAGCATCCAGAGCCTGGGCAGAATAACCGTCAAAGACCCGTATGCTGCACACGGTTCCCAAAGCGAGTTCCGATCCGTCACCGGCAACAGGCTTTCCTTTCGCTCCGGCAGAACAGGAAGCAAACACAAAAGCCGCAAACACAAGCGCGCAACGGTACGTGAATCTATTCATGGCAGCCTCTATCAAAGGTAATAATTTTTTTCGCGGCCTATGCTGGTCGATTCGCCGTGACCGGGCCAGACACGTGTCGCATCCGGCAAAACGCACAGCGTCTCGCGGATAGAACGCACAAGAGCCCGCTCATCGGAATCATGGTTGTCGGTGCGACCCCGGCCGTCGCGGAACAGGGTGTCCCCGGACAGCACCGCGCTTCCGCCTTCGGCCACGATGCAGGAACTGCCTGGCGTATGACCGGGCGTGTGCAATGCATACAGGTCCGTGCCCGGAAAGCGAAACCCGTTGCCGTACCAGACATCCGGTAGCGGAATCGGCTTCCAGTGCTTGGAGAAATATGCCGATGCCCGTATGTCAGCGAACACACGCCGGTTTGTCGCCTCCGCTGGCGGTCCAAAATATGCGCTATCGCCCTGGGGCGCATAGACAGTAAGCGTGTAGCCCTGTGCTCGCAGGCTGTCTACCACTTCGGGCAAAGCCGATACATGATCCAGGTGGCCGTGCGTGCAAATGACGAGTATTTCCTGTGTGCCGATTCTTTGCATAGACAGCTGCGCCTCGGCCACTATCCTGTCCGCTTCGTCACCCGGGTCTATGATTGCTAGAGCCTGTCCGTAACGCTCCACCAGATAGACGTTTTCACCTATCGGGCCTACACTGAAGTCTCGTATCATGGCTGTTCATAGTATCGACTGCCCTAGCCCGTGACAAGCGGAGGAAGCCTTGTTCGCAACCGTGTATGCCGCGGTTTTAGCCGCTGTTTCGTTCTACGTTATCCTGCCCCTCATAGGCGGCGTGGTCGTACGCATGCAGTGGCGATCCTTCAGGGCAGCCATCATGCGCGCTGCTGTGTGGCCGGAACTCAAACCGGATAGCCCGGACGGATCGACAGTCCAGATGAACGGTGCGGTGGACGCTCTGGAGGGCAAAGACCTTTTGTGGGTCCGTTCGGATACAAGCACCGCGCTTATTCCGCTGGCAAGCGTTCCGATATATCTGTTATTGGGAAATAACGCCATTGCCGACAGCGAGCACATGGAACGACAAATGTGGAAATCCATGCGCTCCATCAGCCCGTGGGCCGGAGCGTTTATAGCAGGCAGGCTGCAGACACAATCCGGCCGGAAAACCTTTGCTGTGCAAAATCCGCAGCCCTTGCTTATTCTGCATGATAACAAGCAACCGCTGGTTCACCAGCAGCAAGGCGTCACGCGGAGCACGCTCTTGGAAACAGCGATACGCCGCGGCCGACACTCCAACGAGTATTGGAATCCGCTTACGCAAATTGCGCTGGCATCTGGCCTGGTTGTGATGAGCGGCATTGTCTCCGCAAGCCTGTCGGCAAACACACCGGTACTCGCAAAAGCCGTAGTGCTTACCGCAGCACTTTCACCGCTTTTGCCGCTACTGCCGCCGGGAGTGTTCCTATTCTTCGCTTATCGTTTCTACTGGAGACGGGGCAGGGAATGCCGCGCCCGGCGGGATGTCGCACTGTTTAGGGGCAAACTGCGCAGCCACCGGGCATGGACTCGGCTATCGGCACTGTGGACGGGGGTTTCAGTCCTCTGCTTTGTCGGAGGTTTTACCGTCAACGCCTGCCTGATATTCATCGTCCTGTCCAGAATACTCTGAAGCGCCCGGCGTCGACTCGCTGCTTTCTGCCGCAAGTTCGCCCTTTTTCCTGGCCCGGTTTGCCACCAAAGAGCGGCCCTTGAACTCGAAACCGGTCAGCGCAGCTATGGCCGCATCCTCTGCTTCCGGCGCAACCTCGATGAACGAATAGTTGTCCATGGTGCGCACATCGCCTACCAGGCTTGCGCCTACCCCGGGAGCGTCTTCCAGGAGGCCTATCGCAATGCGAGCGTAAAAACGCTGCCGGCGGCCTGCATTCACAAAAAGCACAACGCCTTCGCCGCGGTAACGGTTGTGCCGTGTCTTTGGCTCTTTGGCTTCGGGCGGCATTTCTTTCGCTTCGGCTTTGGGCTGGCGCTCTCTGGATTGCTCCTGCGCTTTCTTCCGGCTTGCCACAGGCTGATCTTTTTTCCGCTTGTCCCCACCCATACCGGCGCCGGACTCCAGGCGCTGAAGGAGACGGGCTGCCACATAGGCGCGCAAATGGAGCGGCACCCGCTTGCGAAACAGCTGGCGGTATCGGTTGAGTACCGATACATCCGGACAGGAGCGAACCTCATCCAGGGACAGATCTATCAAGCGCGAAAGGACCTGTTCGTCGAACGAAGGGTTTTCTTTACCATTGTACACAAGGATCTCCTACTACCAAAAACGGGATTTAGATGTTCCCAAAAAGCTTAGGGGCTCCATACCCTAGCCATTACAGCAAAAAAAACGCTTTGTCTCAAGGGTAGCCAAGGCTTGCGGATGCGCTAGCCCTCCGGTACAGTACAGGTATGCGAATGAAGCTCTTAACGGCGCTGTTGCTGGTTTCCGTACACGCATCTGCCCAAGCGGCAGTTGCCGATCCGTCAGCACTGCTTGGCCTGACCCTTGCCGACGCGTACGAACAACTTGGCGTGCCAGCCCGCGTGTACAGCCTGCGCGGTCCGGAAGCAGGGCAGGACGACGTGGTATTCGAGTTTACACAGGGTATAGCTCTGTTTTTTTATATGGATAGGGTATGGCAGGTGCGCATTGCCCAGCCATACGCGCAGCCGGTTATGGGCTTTTTTGTCGGTTCCAGCCCAGACCGCGCCGTCAGTGTTTTGGGAATTCCGTCACGCTCGGAGGCATCAGCCTGGGAGTGGGCCCTGCCCGCTTCGTCATACCCGGTGCTCCTACGCGCCCTTGCTGGCCCCGATGGCATGATAGCCGAGATCTATGTATACCGCGGCGATTTCTAAGCGAGCAAAGGACTACCGTGGCTAAAACCTGTCTGTGTCTTACCGGTAAAACCATAGCGCAAAACCTAAACGCCCTGGAGCACTACAGAAACCGCATAGACATGTGCGAGCTGCGGGTGGATTTTCTGGAAGCCCAGGAGCAGTTCCTGATACGCTCGTTTCCGGAAAAAGCCGGCATGCCGGTCATTCTAACCGTTCGCAGGCGCACGGACGGAGGGCGCTTTGACTCTGGCGAAGGCGTACGCCTGGTAATCCTAGCCAAAGGACTAGCTTACGCCGACGTGGAACGCAGGAAGAATTTCGCATACGTGGATATAGAACACGATTTGCATATCCAGGCTATAGAAGAAGCAGCCCGCACCTTCGGAACCCGCATCATACGGTCCATTCACTGCCTCAACGGCTTGCCCGCGAATTTGCCAGCCGTGTGGGATGATTTGTCGTCCCGCCAGGGGGAAATCCCCAAACTGTCTGTTCAAACCAAGGGCATTGGGGACGCGGAAACGCTATTCCGCTTTTTCTCCGCACGGCCCCATGAGGAAGAGCGCATCATAACCGGCATGGGCGATTACGGTTTTTGCACCCGCATTCTGTCGGATTGGATGGGTAGCGCCATACGCTACCACAGCGCGGCCAAAGCAGGGTTTGAGCCGGCGGCTCCCGGCCAGCTGGATCCATTTACGATGGCTGAAGTGTACCGGGGCAGCGAGCCAAAACCCGGCTGGTACCTGTACGGGCTTTTAGGCGGTCCTGCCGTCATAGGATCGCTGTCGCCTGGTCTGCACAATGCAGGCTTTTCCCGCATCGGACTGCCATCGCTGTACCTGCCGTTTCCGGCCGACGACCTGGACGCATTCCTCCGGCTTGCCGAGCTCTTGCCCCTAAAGGGCTTTTCGGTGACTGTCCCCATGAAGGAACGCATTTTGGCCCGGCTTGCGGAACGCTCACCGGAGGTAGACGAGATAGGCGCGTGCAACACGGCGGTGCGCACTGCCATAGGATGGTCGGGCTACAACACGGACGCCGTAGGATTTAGGAAGTCCGTGCTGGAGTTTATGGGCACTTCGAGCCTGCGCGGCGTTAAAGCATGCATTATAGGCGCAGGCGGCGCAGCACGGGCTGTCGCATACGCGCTACACGAACTGGGCGCGAAGGCTTGCGTGATAAACCGCAACATGAGTAAGGCAAAACGGCTAGCCGAACACTATGCTATGCCCTGGGCCGGCATGGCCGAGAAGGCTGTGGACCTTTTGGAGCGGCACAACGAACTTATTGTGCAGACCACCAGCGTCGGCATGGAAGGCGGCCCGCCGGGCGACCCCATAGACTGGTACGAGTTTACCGGCAGCGAAGCTTTGTTCGAAACCATTTACAACCCAGCGGAAACGCCCTTGCTCAAACGGGCACGGGAAGCCGGGTGCAAGGCAACCAACGGCCTGGGCATGCTGCACGCCCAGGCGGCGGCCCAGTTCCGCCTGTTTACCGGCATGGAATATCCTGCCGCCAGCAGTCAATCTTAAGGAGCAAACGTGTCCGATCAAGAAAACCCGCCCGCGGGCGCAGCATCATTGCACAGGGCGGCCTTCATCGCGGTGGTCGGTAGGCCATCTGCCGGCAAATCTACCCTGGTTAACCGGATATGCGGCCACAAGGTAGCCATCGTGTCCCCGGTGCCGCAAACCACCCGGAACACGGTACGTGGCATACTGAACCGCGACAACTGCCAGCTGGTATTCATGGATACGCCGGGCATCCACGATTCGGAAAAATCCATGAACCGCAAACTCAAGGATGTCGCTTCTCGGGCCCTGTCCGATGCAGACCTGGTCCTGTATGTGGTGGATTCCACCCGCGCTCCGGGCAAGGAAGAGGAAGCGATAGCAGGCCTCCTTAAACGCTTCCGTGAAAAAACCTTTGCATGCGTTAATAAAACCGATGCACGGGAATCCGATCCTGCACGAGCCCGCGTGTTCCTGTCGGAAAAGCTGCCCGGGCTGAACGCATTCGATCTGTCAGCAGAAACTGGCTCTGGGGTAGATGCGCTGGTTTCTGCGCTCATAACCAATGCGCCTCCAGGCCCGGAATACTATCCGCCGGAATACTACACGGATCAAGAGCCGGTGTTCCGCATCGCCGAGGTGATACGCGAAAAGGTATTCCTACACACCAAGGACGAAGTGCCCCATGCGGTCTATGTCGACTATACGTCGCACCACATGCTGCCGGACGGAACCTTGGTCTACGAAGGCGACCTGGTGGTTGAACGCGAAACCCAAAAAGGCATACTCATAGGCAAGGGTGGCGCAATGATACAGCAGCTACGCCAAGAAGCCGAACGCGATCTGGAGGAGATATTCCCCTACCCTGTGCGGCTATCCATAAAGGTTAGGGTGGATCCAAACTGGAAGCGCAATGATGCTCTCCTCAAACGGCTTATCCAGTAGGCATGGCAAACCGATTCCTGGCCCTGATGGACAAACGGGGCCAGCGCTCGTTGGAACTGCTCAAGCGACTGTACCGAGCCGCCAGTAAGCGCGTCCATCCGGATGCAGCCGCCGGGGCAAACCCAGACGGCCAGCCGGCTGCGGACAAGAGCTCTGCTTCGTTTCTGGTAATTAGGCAGGAATACGAGGAAGCTCTGGCTATCCTGAATGCGGAAACGGCACAGCCCTGGAACCCGGGCAGCTGGACTCAGGGCAGCCAACAATCCGGCCAAAAACCGCCAGTGCGGCACAGCGCGCGAAGCGGCGGCGCACGAAGCGGCGGCACCAAAGCCGGCACAACGCATACAATGGCACAAGCGGAAGCCGGTCAAGCAAACCGAGATCATGCAGGCAATAACGCCCGCGCCAGTGCCGATACGCACGCGTCTACCCGCACAGCTGCCCACGCGCAGGTGCACGCGCAGGAACCGGAAACGTTGCGGGCGTTCCGCGAGGCTTGTGCCCAGCTAGGATCAGACATACGAGCCTGGGACCACGATCCATACCGCTGGAAACCGTCTGCCCAAACGGTAACGGAACTGCTCCTCCTTGCACATGCCCTGACGCCAGGCAGACTGGAAACGGAACGCGCGTGTCTGGAAACCGTTTTGGCAGCACTTCTGGCGCGGCGGGCAGAGCTTGCCCGCTATCCAGGCATCATGACTCGATACGCCATGCTGTACCGCGCGTTTTCTGCCTGGTCATTGTGGCGAAACGGCGGCGATGCCGTGGACCACAGCGCATGCCGCACGCAGCTTGTGGACCTGGAAAACCCTACCGTTACCCTGGTGCGCGCAAGCGCGATACAGGACGTTACCGACGCATTCCCCGGCGCCGCCAGCTTCCTGCGCATTGCATGGGCAATACCAGGCAACGAGCTGTAAACTAAATCGCGCCGCCCATCAAAGGGCTAGCGCGTTTACCTTTTTGTAGCTATCGACAGCCTGGCCACAACCGTCTTTTAGTATCAAATCCAGCGCGCTCTGGGCACAGGGAAACACCGAGCACGCAAGCTTTTCACGCTCGTCCGCAGAAAAATCCGACAGCACATACGCAGATATATCGTCGTGGTTTGGCCGCCCTATGCCAAAACGCAAGCGAAAAAAATCCGGCGTGCCAAAGCGTTCTTTCATGGAGCGTAAGCCGTTGTGCCCGCCTAAGCCGCCGCCTTCCTTTACGCTAAAAAACCCGAAAGGAAGCTCCAGTTCGTCGTGCACAACCAGAATTTCCTTTGGCTCGATTTTATAGAATTTTGCAAGCTCGGCAGCGCTGTCGCCGGACAGGTTCATGTAGGTTTCAGGCATGAGAAACCACATGCGGCCAGCTGGGTTTTCTACAGCTGCCCAGCGGCCCTTGAAACCGCGCTGCCAGGACAGTGACGCATAGAGCGGCAGGCTTTCCAGAAATTGCCAGGCTACGTTATGCCGGTTGCCTTTATATTCCCGCCCGTAATTGCCCAAAAACACGCATAGTTTTATCACTGCCGCACCGACCCTTTCCGTTCCCGTCTGCGGATAGTACAATGCCAATCCTGCGGATGCAACAATGCGTCAACTCTACGACAGAACCGCACGTTTTTTGGAGGATAGTTTGAAAGATACGGTGTACGTGCTTGGGCACAAAAACCCGGATACCGACTCGGTGGTTTCTGCCGCCGCATACGCGCACCTAAAGCGCGAACTGGGCATGAAAAGCTGCGTGGCCGCCAGGGCCGGCAAACTTAACCCGCAAACAGAATATGTGTTCGAGCGCTTTGGCGTAGCCTTCCCGGTGTTCATTCCAGACCTCCTGCCAAAAGTGGAATACTACATGGGCGACAAGCCGATAACGGTGGACAGCGGCATGCCGCTCTGGGAGGCCCTTGCGGTCATGAACCAGAGC
Source organism: Spirochaetota bacterium (assembly GCA_029565815.1). Lineage (GTDB taxonomy): Bacteria > Spirochaetota > Spirochaetia > Treponematales > UBA12059 > JAKLIU01. The sequence continues at coordinate 13,656 of JAKQNL010000201.1, forward strand.
GGGCAAAAAGCTTTGCCCATCGTAACGCCAGACGGACGCTACCAATCACTCTTGCATTACAGCTCCTTTGCGCAAAACATCCTTAAAAAGATAAATCCACACAAAAAAGCAATCATTCCTACCAGCGTGAACAGCCTGCAGGCAACCATCAAGGCACAGCCGGTATGCCTGTTCAAGCCAAACGATGCGTTTAAGGCGCGCATCTTAGTTGCAGCCCTAGAAACATCCAGCTTCAAACGGCACCTGTCGGCAGAAGACCCGTCTACCGTCATCGTCATTGTCGGCGACCGGACGGACGTACAGCGCCACGCCATAGAATCCGGCGTCCGGGTGCTTATCATATCCAACGGCGCGCTTTTGGACCGCGGGCTTAAAGAGCTGGCGGAAAGCAAGGGCGTGTCCGTACTCGTGTCACCCTACGACACATCGAGCACTAGTCTCCTTGTTATCTACTCCACCCCAGCGGAAACTATGGGCGACGACAGTATCAAACCCATCAGCCGGCACGAAAGCCTCAAGAAGGCCCGCGAAGCCATCAACTCATCCGCAAGCCGCGCCATACCCGTGATAGACGACGACCAGCGCATTGTAGGCCTGTTCACAGAAGGCGACCTGATGCGGGAACCCAATATTTCACTCATCCTGGTGGACCACAACGAGCTTGCACAGGCCGTGGACGGCGCAGAGCACTATCGCATTCTGGAAGTAATAGACCACCACCGTTTGGGCTCTTTTAGCACGCGCTACCCTATCACCTTCATTAACCGCGTGGTTGGATCCACAAGCACTATCATAGCCGGCATGTACCGCGACGCACGCATACCCATTCCTAAGCCCATAGCATCCATACTGCTAGCGGGCATACTGTCGGACACCCTTATTCTGCAATCCGCAACCACGACAGAAGCCGACTCCGATGCAGCGGAATATCTATCCAACGTAGCCGATTTGGACATAGACGTTCTGGGCAGGGACATCATGGTTTCGGCCAGTCAGGTAAGTTCCAAAGCGGTGTCGGAGATTGTCCGGCTGGACATGAAGGAGTACCGTGCCGCCGACTCGTCCTTCACCGTCAGCCAGGTAGAGGTGAACAATACCGGCGAGATCATGGAACGCTCCGAAGAAGTCATGGCCGAGCTTGGCAGGATACGAGCTGCCGGCGGGCACTATTTTAGCGCGCTCATGGTAACGGATATAACCGCGCTGTCCAGTATACTGTTTCTGGATGGCGACCGGGAGCTTTCCGAACTCTTGCGCTACCCGCGTATCGGCGACCGTGCCTATGAGCTAAAAGACGTGCTGTCCAGGAAGAAACAGCTGGTGCCTGTGCTTATCGAAATGACGGAAAAAGCCCTAGAAGGCTAGTGAGCCACTTTCAAAAGTCTCTTACTTTTGAACGAGCCTCTCGTGTTTGTTCTGCTTGCTTTATCCCAAAGCCTGGTTCAGTATGGAATAGACCCGACAGCCAGGCGTTTTCCAAGGAGAGCGGGTGTACCAGAATGATCTGATTTACACCATAGACTCACACAGCCAGTCCGATGCGGCACGCCGGCCTCTCCCGAGCCCAAGCCTCGGCTTTTTGTACCGGGCACGGTACGGATCCAGCGGCATTCCGGTATTGGTACGGGCAAGCGAGCCGGGTGTGCCTGCTGGTTTCATGGCCCGCAGGCTGGAAACCCATTACCGGGCGGCGCTTGCCGCGGGCAGTTCGGCAACGCCTTCGCCTTTGTACCTTGGCCCCTACGAAAACGGCATCATTCTGGTTACCGAAGACCGGATAGAAGAAACCATGGCCGCCGCGATGCGTTCTGGACCCATGCAGTACACGGAAGCTGCCCGCTGGATATCCGGCTGCATACGCTCGCTGAAAGCCCTGCATCGCGGTGGATGGATACACTGCTCCCTGCGGCCGGACCACATCGGCATGGACAGGGATGGAACGGTACTGCTTTTGGGCCTTGGTTCCGCCCGCCAGGTGCGCGATGTATCCGGCGAACCGTTGGATCTTCCCGACGATACATACAAACTCGGTTTTCTTACACCGGAACAAACAGGGCGACTGGACCGGCCCATGGATTGGCGCACGGACATATTTTCCCTGGGCGCTATCATGTACGCAGCGCTGAGCGGAAAGCCGCCCTTTGGCGGACAGGATGCGCCCACCGTTCTTCATGAGTGTATCGCTTCGATTCCTCCAAGCCTGTCCGCGCTCCGGGACGACATTCCGCAATTCGTCTCGGATATCGTTTCCCGCGCCATGAACAAAAACCCGGACCGTCGCTACCGAACCCTATCCGGCTTGCAGCACGATATGGATGCCGTCCTATCCGGGACTTTTTCCGGAATGCAGGCGGGCCAAAAAGATCATCCAGAAGATTTGCTAGCTATCGACGGACCGGGACAAGAACTGCAATTCGGAACCATGCTCCAGTGGATACAGGAAACGTTTCCCGATCTGGTGCCTGCACGGGAACAGCTTGCTGGCATGCTGGTAGCCGCCGGTGTCCAGGATAGCGATTCGCTTCATTCCTACATGCACAAGCTTCTGGCTGCCGGAGACATTGCATACGACGACCCGCGTGGCGCATGGTTTTTTGTCCGGCCAAACGCGAGCGGCGCTCAATCGGATGCAGCCCTGCAGGCCCTGCTGCCCGCAAGGCTTGCCCTGGTGGACGAAGATACGCAGCGCTTCCTGGAATGCGCATCCTGTGCAGGCGATGAATTTGACTGGCAGTCGATCGCGGCCCTCGTACGCCAGGAAGCAGCCGACAGGATACTTGTCCAGGCTGTCAGCGCGGGCCTTATCATACCGTCGTCCCGCGGAGGCTTCAGTTACCGTTTCTCCCATCCGGCTTTGCGAAAAAGCCTGTACGAGCGCCTGGAGAGCATACGCAAATCCGTTTGGCACAGTGCATTTGCCGAGCGCTATTCGTCGGCGGGGCGCCTGGACCTCGTCATTCCCCATGTTCTTGCCGACCCGCTTAAGCCCAGGCGGCGGGACGAGGTTATCCGGCGGGCGGCCATGTTCATGGAAGCAGGAATAGCGCTTAGGCCTCACGATGCGGAACAGGCTCTGTTGCTGGTTTCCAAAGCCAGAACCATGCTTGGCCCGGCCGGATGGCGTGACGCGTACCGACTGCGGCTGGATGTGTGCATGCTGTTCGCGTCCCTGTGCGCAGCAACTGGCAGGGCGGCGGAATTTGATGACTGCGCTGGTCAGATGAGGGCCGAAGCCCGTGCATCCAACCTGCCTGCGGTACACCGGGTGCTTATCCTGGCCCATTCCGCCCTTGGCCGTAGCGAAGAAGCCGTTGCCGAAGGTCGCGCTGCACTTAGGCAGATGGGTTGGCCCATGCCGGCCAATCCGGCTCCGCTTGGAGCGCTTGTGGCCTATCTCTTTGCCCGTTCCATCAATGCAATAAATGCCAAATTGCCAAAACCGAACAAACCGGCGAGCATGAAGAAAAAAATCCATGAAGCGCTGGAGACCGTGCTCAATACCGGAACCTCGGCCTATGTATCCAAGCCTACTC
>JAKQNL010000218.1 GCA_029565815.1 Spirochaetota bacterium
GCAGTTCCACCCGGTAGCCCTTGACGTTCGGGAACCGTATTTCAAGGTCCTGGCGATCCGGATTCATGGCTTTTACCTGAACCGTCACTCTTGGGGGAACCGGCTTCGAGATGACGGGCTTGGCGGTAAAGTCGAACGGAATGCCCAGGACATCAGCGTATTCAACGTTGAAAAGACCATCTCCGTTCAGTTCGTAGCACTGCCGCCTGAGTGCCCGGCCAATCACCTGCTCGCACAGGAGCTGCGTTCCGAAGGCCCGTACGCCGAGCACGTGGGTGACCGTGTTGGTGTCCCAGCCCTCGGTGAGCATGGATACCGACACAACGCAGCGGATCGATTCTCCGAGTTTACCCTTTTTACCAACGGTGTTCATAACTTCACGGAGTATGTCGGCATCGGTCAGCGAATCGGCCTTCTGCACATCGCCGGTGCGTTCGATGACCTCCCGTCGGAACTGTTCGATTTCGGGGGCTGCGAACTTCCGGAATTGCTCGTCCAGAGCGTCGCCTGATTCCAGCTGTTCGCTGTCTATGAGCAGGGTTCGTGGCCGAGGATAGGGATCGCCATACTCGTTATAATTGGAAAAGAGCGAGAACCGCCCGGGAATGAACTCCCGTGAACCGTTGCTCTGCATACGGTAGTAACCGGAGATGTAATCGTACACAAGTTTTGACGCCGACGTGTTGTTGCACACGACGATGAAGCAGGGATCGACGCCCATCCGGGCTTCCTTCCATACTTCAAACGATTGCTTGTAGTGGCCGTACAGGGCTTCAATCGCCGTCTGCAGCTGCGGCGGCAGGTCGTCGGGATTCAAGTCACTGGTCTGTCCCCGGCCTTTTTTCGGCATCTTGTCCCGAATATGTTCCCAGAGATTGCGGAACATGGGCATTTCGTTGCCGGCAATGTTGTCAGAAACCGGAACGCGGGGCAACTTTACGATGCCGCACTCGATAGCGTCCATCAAGGAGAAATCGGACATCGTCCACGGGAAGAGGGTGCCTTCCCGGTAGCCTGACCCGCTCAGGAAGAATGGTGTCGCCGAAAGATCGACAATGCGCGCGACACCAATCAGCCTGTTCAGGGCCTCCAGGCCGTTGATCCAGAGCCTGGCCGCCTCGCGGTTTTCTTCCGCCTCTTTTTTTTCATCGCCCTTGAACGCGACCTCCTCCGAGGTTAGCGGGCGTTCCTTGTAGCAATGGTGCGCCTCGTCGTTCAGGACCATGATGTTCTTGATTCCCATCAAGCCTGGCGCCACCCGCTGAAGCATCTGCCCTTCGGTTTCGGTTGTCTTGAGATCCTCGCCATGCCCTTTGAGCAAGGAGCGTGTTCCTTTTGAGACTTCCAGCGTGTCCCTGAGCTTGAAGGCATGGTAGTTGGTGATGACGATCTTGGCCTTGCCGAGCTCCGGCAGGTATTCGGCGGGTACCAGTTCCCGGCTTACGTAGTAGCTGTCGGGGTCATTGGGTTGCAGTACGCGGAGCCGGTCTTTGATGGTGATACCCGGGGTGACTATGAGAAAACCACGGGTAAACTTCTTGCTGCCTTTGTAGCGCACCGCGTTGATAGTCTGCCAGGCGATTATCATTGCCATAACCGTGGTCTTGCCGGCTCCGGTTGCCAGTTTAAGGGCCAGGCGCGAAAGGCCGGGATTAGCCTGCTCGTTGGCGGAGAAAAGGTGATCCAAAAACCCTTCTCCCCGCTTACCTAGCTGGGGAGCCACTTCCGTGAGCCAAATTATGGTTTCAACGGCTTCTATTTGACAGAAGAAAGGCTTTTGGTTCTGAAAAGGGTGGCTCCGCCAGTGCTTGAGCAATCTCGCGGTCTCTGGCGTTACCTTCCAGTCCGCTAGGTTGGGGAGTTCGCGCCAATCCTTAAGCTGGTGCCGCAACGAATTGATGGTCTGCGTGAGGTCATAGTTAAGGTCCTGGGTAGAGATGGCAGCGCTCGTATCGTCGAAGAGCATTTCTCCGCTGGCCGGGCCACTCTTCTTGCTCCCGCGCTTTTTGGGCTTGGGGATAGGGGTGATGAACCTAGCCTCGCGCCTGGTCTCTATGATCCTCTGCGTGGGTTGGCCGGAGTCATCCAGCTCCCAATGGCGGGCAGGTGGATCGTATGGTGAATTCAGAATGGGGTGGTCAAAGAAGGATGTGTCGGACATGTTTTATCCTTTAATCAATATCGTGACTTGCAATGATAAGTTTGATTTGGAATAAAATCAACAAAAAGGAGGTCGCGCAGGTGATGCATGCAGAAAGCAATCTTGATTTTCCATCCCCCTAAACTCCCGCCCCGGTGCTGCCGATACTGGATGTGGGGTTGTCTGTGCCTGTGATACAGCCGTTTGCGGCAGGCAGGGCGGGCCCGGAAGGCGGTGGTGGATGCGTGTACCTAAGCTCAGGCGCCTGGTCGCTATAGTCGTCGTTATTGCACTGTGCGCTGGCACGGCGGTAGCGGAAAAATTCGAGCACCGATTCAGCCAGGGCGACCAGTTCCGCATCCTGTCCAAGGTTGACGAGGATGTGTACGTCAACCGCCGCTACTCCCACTCGGCACAAATTCTTAACCGTATTGCTTTTTCCGTGGACAAGGTGCGCGAAGACGGCGCTGGCTTTCTGTCGGGTACATTTTCTACCAGCGTGCAATACGCAGGCGGCCAGTCCTATGTTGCCGACCGCCTATACGAATCCCAATACTGGCACCTGCCTTCGGGGCGCTTTGAGATAGGCGAACAGTACTACATGCCCGTGGTGCGCCACGTGCCAAGCTTCCCGGATCGCGACCTTGTTCCGGGTGACACGTGGAACGCCCCAGCCGAGGAACGCCACGACTTCCGCGACGGTTTTGGCATACCCGATCCGTACGTGATTCCGGTTCAGGTGCGCTACACCTACCAGGGCCCCGGCCAGTGGAAGGGCAAGGACGTGCAGCTGGTGCGCGCGGAATATACCATTTTTTACACGCCGTCCAGACCGCGTTCCTATACCACGGCCTATCCGGTGCAGATAGCCGGTTACTCGGACCAGCTCATGTACTGGGATGCAGAGCGCGGTGGTGTCGCCGCCTACGAGGAGCGTTTCCGCTTCGTGTTCGATTTGTCCAACGGCCAGAGCATAGAGTACCGCGGCCAGGCTAGCGCCGAGGTGGTGGAAAGCCAGCTCATGGACAAAGGTGCTTTGGAAAAACGCTTGCGGGATGCGGTAAAGGGTCTAAAGGACATCGGTGTTGCAAGCGACGATCGCGGCGTTACCATAACGCTGGAGAATATTCAGTTTGAGCCGGACTCCGCCCGCCTTTTGCCGTCGGAGCTGGACAAGATACGCCGCATCGCAGAAGTGCTTAAGGCCGAGCCGGATAGACACCTGCTCATAAGCGGCCACACGGCCATGGCGGGTACGGCAGAAGGCCGACTGCAACTGTCCCAGGAGCGGGCCCGAGCGGTGGCGGAAGCGCTCATATCCATGGGCGTTCGCGTTCCGGAGGACATTACCGTTATCGGCTACGGTGCCGAGCGCCCGGTAGCCGACAACCTGACGGAGCTTGGCCGTTCCAGGAATCGCCGCGTTGAAATAACCATACTGGAGAACTGAAGGCTCGTATTGTCAAAATAGTTGATATTTTCCGCAAAAAACCGCGAAAAAAACATTTTGAATAATTTCGCATAAAATTGCCGAAATTATTCTGCATGTGCTATACTTACTCCATAGATACCTGCTAGACTGGTACAAAGGCAGGACACGGACAAGCGACCTGTCTATAATAGGATGACCCGGCAGGGTACATAGCTGCCTGGGCATTGGTATACCTATGGTTTGGAGAGCAACGATGAACAGACATGGTACGGCTCTGAAAGTTTTGGTACTGGCCATTGGGCTTGCGCTTTGTGTCGGGCTGTTTGCCGCATGTGCAAGCCTTCCGCTTCCCGGCGAACTGGCACGGGAACCCGGCTTTTATTACGGATCCGGTTCCGCTTCCACGCAGCTAGAAGCTGTCGAAGAAGCCAGGAAAAATCTAATACAGCTTGCGGTCATTGCATCACGGGAGCGCGCAGGCATCTCGGCCCGCGTTGTGGTCAGCGCAGAAGTGGCCAAGTCCTTCGTGCTACCGGGCATCAAGACCGTTGCCCAGGGTGACGAAGGCGGCCTGTGGACCGTCGTATGCAGGCTTAAGGAAAGCGAGTGGGACGCATACCAGCTTAAGCGCATGGATGCGGCCAGGGCGGAAATCCTGCCGCGCCTGCCTGTGCTGGAAGCATCTTCTGGTGGCAGCCTGGGCGCCCGCTTGTCCGAGTCGGCTTCTATTATAGACAGGCTGTACCGCGAGGCTCTGGCCGATGTGCTCACCGAGGCTAAGGCAGGTGGAGCATTAGTGGTCGGCATACTGGAAAAGCGCGCAAAGGCGGAACTTGCATCGATGAGGCTGAGCATGGAAACCGCACCCGGCTTTGTGGACGCTCGCACGGAATTCCGCGGTAAGCTCAGCGCAGCGACAGGCCCCGTGCCCATTAGCGCAACCTGGACTGTCCGGGGCGCAGAAGCCGTAACCAGCACCGTAACCAGCGCATCCGATGGCAGCTTTGTGGTTCCGTTTCCAAAGGAAGCAGCCTTCCGTAACCGTGCAGTTAGCCTAAGCCTGCAAACGGCTTTCTCTGCCGGGGTGTACGGTTCCGCCGCGCTACAGGCAGCCGACGCTGGAACGCGTGCAGTTTTCGCATACCAGCATTTTGACGATATAGCTGAGTATTTCGGGCGCAGGGTTTCGCTTGCCGCCGGAACCTACACCATAGGCGCTCTTGCCCGCGACACAAGGGCTGCGCGCAAGGAAGCTGCCCGATCGGTAACGCTTGCTGCCTTCTCCATAGATAAAGAACCTATAACCAACGCGCTATGGGCCATGTACCTTGCTTCCACCGGTTCCGAAAACTATCCGGAATACTGGGATAACCCGGATTACAACCAGGATGACCAGCCGGTTATCGGCGTTAGCTACGACGACGCGCTTGCGTTTGCTGCATGGCTGTCCGCCCGTCTTG
>JAKQNL010000220.1 GCA_029565815.1 Spirochaetota bacterium
ATCTACGACGAGGTGCACCTTTTGCCTGCGCCCGTGTTCCGGGTGGTTGCAGAGATACAGGCAATACGGCGGCTTGGCTTGACCGCTACCCTGGTGCGTGAAGATGGCCTACAGGAAGATGTATTCAGCCTTATCGGTCCAAAGCGATACGATGTGCCCTGGAAGGAACTGGAAGCCAAGGGCTTTATAGCCGTTGCGTTTTGCCGCGAGATACGGGTGCCCCTGTCCGACCATGACAGGCTGCGCTACGCCGGCACAACGCTTCGCGAGCGCCATCGGGTGGCCGCCGAAAATGCAATGAAAACCCGGGTGATAGACGAGCTTTTGGCCAACCATCCCGACGACCTTATCATGGTGATAGGCCAGTTTGTGGACCACCTAAAAAAACTGGCCGCACACCTGGGGGTTCCGCTCATCACCGGTGCAACGCCGAATCCGGAACGGGAGCGCATCTATTCAGATTTCCGCGAAGGCCGTACCCGCGTCATCGTGGTTTCCAAAGTTGCGAACTTTGCTATAGACCTGCCGGATGCGTCCGTGGCCATACAGGTTTCCGGCACCTTTGGCTCCCGCCAGGAAGAAGCCCAGCGGCTTGGGCGGGTACTGCGGCCGAAGAAAAAAAACTCGTTCTTCTATTCACTGGTTTCCAGGTACACGGTGGAAGAAGAGTATGCAGATAACCGTCGGCGTTTTTTAACCGAGCAGGGCTACCGGTATACGATAGAAGCTTGGGAGGAGGGCGAATGGACGCCATGAGCCTGAAACGCTGGAACGACGCCCTGATAGCGGACCGCGACGATCTCCTCATCCGGGCTGCCCGGCGCTGGTTTGGCCCGGTGCGCACGCCGTTTAACAAGCACGAGCTGCTTGCAAAGGTGGAAACATACCTCCGAAAGCCCGCTACCCATGAAGCTGTGTTTGCGCTCATGGATGATGTGGACAGGCTCGCGGTAGCGTCGGTGGCTCTTGCGGGCACCATGCACCAGAACGAGCTTGCGCGCATTGTCGGCTCGGCCATAAAGACTAGCCCCGACCGGCGCGTGGAAAACCTGTTGGATCGCTTGATACTGTACCGCCACGACGGTAGGGGGCGGGACTCGCTCCTGTCTGTTGCGCCACCGCTGAAAGCCCTGGAAAAACGCCTGGGCATAGAGCAGCTCTTGCGTGGCGCGAGCATAGAGGCAGAAGGCACCGAGCCGGGCACAGACCCCTGGGCTGTGTACTGTGCGCTTGTGTCCGTAGCAATGCATGTAAAGCCTGCATTCAAGCTCAACTACGAGTACACGAAAAAAGCCGCCGCTCAGCTGGAAAAAACAGCACCGGAAGTGCTCAACAGAGCGTATGATTCTACGTTTTACCTATTGTCGCTTGCAGGCGCACGCGCGCTTTTGCCATCGGAATCTGGGCGTTTTATGGTAGACCCACAACGCTTTCTGGAACTGAGCCGGGTTCTGGAAAGCCGCTACGGCGCTGCAGTTCCCATCGCATTAGCCTGTTCCCATCCGGAAATGTATTCCGGCACGGTGGATGCTGATATGCGCGCAAGGTTCCTTATATGGCTTCTTGGGGAATTGCCCGTAGGCTTGTGCATGGAAGTTGGGGCTATGGAAAACCTCCTTACCGTCATGGCTGCTATCTATTTCCGCGGCAACGAAGCGATAGCCATGCGGCTGCGCAGCGTGGTCAGTTTGCCCGTGTTAAGCGAAATGGGTTGTATCCGCTTTTCTCCCGACGGAAAAAAGCTGCAGGTAAGCGGCCAGGGTAAGCGCATGCTCCAGCACGGTAATGGTTCCGCTGGCGGCATTGTTTTGGAAGAGTCGCATGAACTACGCGTTTTGCCGCAGGCTGGTTTTTATGCCCGCGCCTTTGCCGCCGTGGCTTCACGGCTTGAGCATACGGGCCTTACGTGGACGGGCATACTGGACAGGGAAGCAGCCCAAGCCGCATACGCCCACGGCATGAGCGCAGACGAACTGATGCAAGGCCTGCAAACGCTGTCGGGCAAGCAACTGCCGCAAAGCGTCAGTTTTAGCCTCCGCGAGTGGGAGCAGCGCAGCCGAGGCGCGCGTCTTGTGCAGGGCATGGTCGTAAAGCTGGATGAGCAGAACACCGCCATCATGGAACACCTGCCGCACATGATGGCCATGGTTGCGGAAAAGCTTGCAGCCGGCGTGTACCTCCTAAAGCCTATTGCCCTAAAAGATGTGGAAAAGGCTTTCAAGACATCCGGTATAAAGCTCGATGCGCCGGATCGAGCTGACCTGGATAGGCTCGATGCTATTCCGCCTGCATGGACCGATGATGAGATGGCTGTGTGTGCGCCGCAGGCAGAACATGCGCCTCACGGGGAGCTTGCACAGCATACGCCGCACGTTCCTACGGGCGCGAGCCTTTTCCCCGCAGGACAGCTGGAAGCCCTGGTACGGTCTGCGCACAGCGCAGCAGATGAAGCCATCGCGGACAACACCGTGCGCCACCTGTTGTACGAGCTTGGTCAGCTAGACATGTCCGATAGCGTTAAGGAAACTTTATCAGATACGGTGCGCTCCCGGCTTATCCTGGAGCCGTCGCAGTTGGCGCTTGCCGATGTTGCATCCGATGGCGCTTCTGCAGGCGCGCTGGATTATTCGGGCAAGGTGCGCATACTGGAACGGGCAGTGCGCGAAAAGCTGGCAGTCTCGCTTATTAGCAAAACGGGCGGCACCCGCTCGGTATGCCAGGGCGAGCCGCAATCGCTTGTAAAGACTCCAGAGGGTTTGGCTCTTAGCCTGCTTACAAATCGAGGGAAAAGCGTCATACTTATGGTGAGCGCCATCGAGCGGCTGCGTATCATACATTCGGATATGTTTGGAGGTTCCTGATGGCAACCATGAAAACCGGCTATGACGCCAAGCAGCTGAAACTGGCGGTGCTCATCGACGCGGACAACACTCAGCCTTCCATTGCCGAAGGTCTTTTGGACGAAGTGGCAAAGTACGGCATAGCCAGCGTAAAGCGCATTTACGGCGACTGGACCAGCACCAACCTGAAAAAATGGAAAGAGCGGCTTTTGGAATACGCCATCCAGCCCATCCAGCAGTTTTCCTATACTACCGGCAAAAACGCAACCGACAGCGCCCTTATCATAGACGCCATGGATTTACTGTATACGGAGAAGCTGGACGGATTCTGCGTGGTATCGAGCGATTCGGATTTTACCCGCCTGGCAGCGCGCATGCGCGAGGCCGGAAAGCTGGTGTTGGGTTTCGGCGAGCGAAAAACGCCCAAGCCCTTTGTCGCCGCCTGTGATAAATTTATCTACACCGACATCTTGCGCGAGCCGGAAGAGGAAACGCAGAGCGCCGGTAAGGGCGAAGCCAAGGCAAAAGCGCCGGTTCAGGATTTTAAGATGGACAAAAAGCTGCGTGCGCTTTTGGTGCAGGCAGTGGAAGACAGCGCAGACGATTCCGGTTGGGCTTACCTAGGGCCAGTTGGCCAGTACGTGACCAACCGCCAGCCGGAGTTTGATCCGCGTAACTATGGCTACCGCAAGTTCGGCGAGCTTATACGCTCCTGCGGCTGGTTTGACATCGAGGAGCGCACGAGCCCTACCGACCCCGGTAAGCAGATTTACATACGCAAGCGCCAGAGCCGCTAGATAAAAGCTCTGGCTCTTGCTAGCGCCAGAGCCGCTAGCGTATGGACTGTGCCAAGGCTTCGGCAGCGGCCAGGTTTACCGCTATCATGGTATCAAGCACATCCTCGTCTATGTTAAAGCGTGGGTGGTGGTTTGGATAGATGATACCCTTATCCGGGTTGTGCGAGTTAAGAAACCAGAATGCCCCGGGCACGCGCTGTAGGTAGTACGAAAAATCCTCGCCGCCCATGCTCGGAACCGTCATGGCTACCACCGATTCCTTTCCCAGTACCGCTATCGCTGCGTCACTGGCTACTGCTGTCGCTGCCGGGTCATTTACCAGGGCTGGGTAGCCGCCAAGCCAGTCAAAGTTGCCTTCGACGCCGTTGGCTACCGCACAGCCCTTGCAGGCTGCTTCCAGGCCAAGGCGGGCAATCTCCCGCTCGGTATCGGCAAGCGTACGCACGGTTCCCTTAAACTCCGCAGTGGACGGAATGATGTTGAATGCTGTGCCTGCCTGCACCTGGCACACGCTTATGACCATGGGCCGCCGCTGATCCGGCCGGCGGGCGCGCAGGTTCATCGCGGCAAGCACAAACTGGGCAAGCGCAGGAATCGGGTCCAAGCCCTGGTGAGGCGCAGAGCCGTGTCCGCCGGAACCGGTAAAGGTGCCGCGGAAGCTGTCGCTTGCAGCCATCATGGGGCCTGGCATGAAGCCCGCTTGGCCCGGCAGTAGCTGCTCCGACAGGTGGCCAAGGTGGCCGCCCACAATGGCGGATACGCCGTCCAGGCAGCCAGCGTCAATCATGCGCATCGCGCCGCCACTGCCTTCTTCACCAGGCTGGAACAAAAGCCGAGCGCGCCAGTTGGCCGGAGTCCTGTGTGCAAGGATTTCTGCTATCGCGATAAGGCAGGCTGTGTGGCCATCGTGTCCGCATGCGTGCATTGCCCCAGCATGGGTGCTAGCGTATGCCAGGCCGGTTTCCTCGCTCATGGGTAAGGCATCCATGTCGGCCCGTATAGCTACCAGCGGACCCGTTGTGCCTATGTCGCACAGTATGCCGCCAGCGCAATCCACTGGCTTTAGCCCGCAGGAAAGCAGAGCGGTTTTAACGTACGCTACGGTTTTGGGCAGCACAAGGCCCACTTCCGGAATGGCATGGAG
>JAKQNL010000227.1 GCA_029565815.1 Spirochaetota bacterium
TACGCGAAGGCGGCTATGGCTTGTGCGCCTCCGGCTGCAAGCACCATGTCCGCTCCGCCCAGGGCGCAGGCTGCAAGTACCGATGCGTTTGGCTGTGGGCAGGCTGCTACCACGGAAGCACAGCCGGCTAGCCGGGCTGGGATGATGGTCATAAGAGCAGTGGACGGCAGGCTGTGCGCGCCTCCGGGCACGTAACAGCCTATATTCTGTATTGGTACAAGCTCGTGGCCAGCCATGCCGCCGGGTATGGCAAGCTGAACCGTCCCAAGCGCGCCTTTTTGGGCTTGGGCAAAGCGCCGTATGCGATCGGCTACAGAGACAAGGACAGCGCGCTGGGTTTCCGGCAAGGATTCCAGCGCTGACTGGCAGTCTTCCCGTCCGTACCACACACAACCTTCATACGCATCCAGCTGTCGTGCAAGCTCGATAAGGGCATTTTCTCCGCCACGGCGCACCCGTTCCATAATCGCTCTGGCCGTTTCCATCGTAGAACTGTCCACTGGGTCGCGCCGGGTTGTTAGCGCTTGTGCCTTAAGGTCGGCCAGGCTCATTCGTGGAAGTTTCATGGCTTGTTTCCTTCGGCAATAAACGCAGGCTTTGCATTGCCCGGCCGCCGGCTCAGCTTCATGGAACGCTGGTCAAGGACTCGCTCGGCATCGGCCAGTGAGGAGCCTTTTGCGGCCAAGGCTACGGTAACAAAATATAACAGATCGGCTGCCTCGGCCGCGGCTTCGTCGGGGTTTGCTGCCCGCGCAAGCTCGTCGGCCTCCTCGCGCAGCTTTGCGGCTAATAGGCCTTCGTCGCCCAAGAGCCTTGCCGTGTAGGATAGTTCTGGTTCGGCTTTGCGATCAGCGTCCGCGCGTTTGAGCATGCGTGCCCGCACGGTGCGTTCCAGGGCATAGATGCCACAGTCGGCCGGATCGGACCGTGCGGACAGGCCGCGGCAAAAACAGCTACGCGAGCCTTCGTGGCAGAAAACGCCGTTCTGGCGGACGATAAAGCGCAGGCTGTCCCGGTCGCAGTCCGCTTCCACCCGCACAAGCTCCTGGGTACAGCCGCTACTCTGGCCCTTGCGCCACAGGCCGGCTCTTCTTGAATGGTAGATGCCAGCCTTCTCATCCATGGCAAGCGTTAGGCTTTCTTCATCGGAGTATGTAAGCCCAAGGGCCTTCCCCGATTCGTCGCACACCAGAGTAGGCCACAGCCCATCGGGCCGGTCACTTTTCATACAGGCGGCCAGGGCGCGGGCTGGGCTAATCGATCCGTCGTAGAGCCCCATGCCAACCTGGGCGTCCATGCCCAATGTGTCCAGTGTTGCAATATCATCTTCACTATTGGTACCGCCAGCCATGATGATGCGTCCGCTGTATCCGGCTTGATTAAGCGCTTCCTTAAATGCACGAGCCCGATTGATGTCGATGCCGCATTTGGTGCCTTCCCGGCCTATGTCGGTAAACAAAAAAGCGCCTGCATAGGGGGCAAGCGCAAGCGCACGCGAAAGCACGCCTGTGCCGGCATTGCGTTTCCAGCCCTCGGTCATAAGGATGTCGCCCCGAGCGTCCAAAGCCGCGATGATACGTTCGCGCGGGAAGGCCGACACCAATTCCGGGTTTGCATTCGTCCCAAGCATCACAGCAACGGCTCCGGAATCCAGAGCCTGGGTAATATCGTCCTTACTGCGAAAACCGCCTCCCAATCTGCATGGGTAGCGCTTGGCCAGTTCTAGGAGTAGACCACGGTTTGAGCCCTTTCCCATGGCCGCATCCAGGTCCACAACCGCAAGCTCGCCTAGGATGCTAAATCGCTCGGCCGCTTCCCGCACACTGCCTGCGTCCAGGCATAGGCGCTCGCCGTTTACCAGCTGGACGGCCCGGCCGTTCTGTATGTCTATCGATGGCACCATCATGATCTCATCCTTTCACCGGCTACAGCCAGGCATCGTTTCAATGCAGTAACGCTTTCGCGACCGTCGTGTAGTATGCCAGCAAGCAATACTGCGTCGGCCCCGGCGCGTAGGCCCTCTAAGAGGTGCTCCGGTTTTCCGGCTCCGCCAGAGGCTATGACCGGTACGCCGCCAGCGGCAGATTTCGCTTCTTTTAGGAGCGCCAGGTCGTAGCCATCTCTGGTGCCGTCCCTGTCGCGGCTCGTAATTAAAAATTCACCGGCTCCAAGCTCGGCCGCCTGATGTATCCAATCGGATACCGGCGTTTTGGTTATGCTTGTGCCTGAGTTAAGGACGACTATTGCACGCCCGTCTGGACCTCGAGTTGCGTCCACCGCGACAACGCATGCTTGGCTTCCAAACTCGTGCGCTATGCCGCGCACCAGAGCATGGTCCATAAAGCCTTGCGAGTTGACCGATACTTTGTCGGCTCCGGAGGCAAACAGGCTTTCTGCATCCGCTAGGCTACGTATGCCGCCACCGGCGCACAGGGGCAGGTTGATAGCGGACCGCACAGCTCGTATGACCGTGCAGTCGTGCGTGCGCCCATCAATGCCGGCGCTTATGTCCAGCACCACAAGTTCATCGGCGCCATCGGATGCGTAGCGGGCGGCAAGTTCTTCTGGCTGGCCCATATCCTTCAGCGACAGAAAGCGCGTGCCCTTTACCACCCGGCCTTTGTGCACATCCAAACAGGGGATGATGCGAGGAGCAAGCCCAGTGCCCGATGCGTCAATAGGAACAGGTTCGCCATAGCTCTTGCCATCGGACGCGTCGACATGTAGAGCGCTGTGCGCGGAAAGCCCAAGCCAGCGGGCTAACAGGGCCATACCCGCGTCGCCCGATAGCTCGGGGTGAAACTGGCACAAAAGGCTAGAGCCGCGTTCAAGCGATGCGATAAAAGGGTCGCCGTGATAAGCCCAGGATGCCGACCAACCAAGCGGGGCGCTCGTGGCTCGGTATGAATTGGCAAATTACGCCCACATCCCAGGCCCCGTAATAGGCCCGCCAGCGGATACGCGGTTCCAGCCAAACTGCGGAACGCAAACCCCTTCAAACCTGCCCAGGCTACCCGGGATGATGCCCATACCGCTGGCTCCCGGCGACTCGCTACTGCCCTCAAAAAATAAGTGCATGCCAAGACAGATACCCAGGGTTGGCTTTCCGGCTCGAACCCGCTCGGCAAAGGCCGCGTCCATGCCGCTGGCTGTAAGGAGATCTGACACCGGGCCGAATGCACCTACTCCCGGCAGTACCGCGAACCTAGCAGTTCGGATACGCTCTGCGCTATCGGTGGCCTGGACATCCGCACCAAGGCGGCTCAGGGCGGCTACAAGGCTTGCTATGTTTGATCGCCCCAGTGACGCAACTGCCACCTGGGGCCGCAATGCCGCTGGGCTTGTGCGCTCGCTCATACTGCATCCCCGCTGTGCTCGATGACGCCCTTGAGGCTCGGTATGCCTGCGCCTTTAAGCGCAACGGCTTGCTTAAGTGCCAGTGCAACAGCCTTGAATGCGGCTTCCGCCCGGTGGTGGTCGTTCTGGCCGGACAAAAGCTCGATGTGTAGGCACAGGCCGGCTGCGCTGGCAAAGCTGAGAAAAAAGTGTTGCACATTTTCGCAGGCCAGTTCGCCCAACTTTTCCCGGCTTAGCCCAAGCTCGACCTTCGCGTAGGGCCTGCCGGAAATATCCACCACAGCCCGGGCTAAAGCTTCGTCCAAGGGTGCATAGGCCCAGCCGAAGCGCGCTATGCCATCGCGGCTCCCAAGCGCGTCCGACAGGGCGCGCCCAAGGGCAAGGGCGCAGTCCTCGACGCTGTGGTGATCGTCCAGCGCTAGGTCCCCGTCGCAGTGCAGGCAGATTGAAAAGCCTCCGTGCAAGGCCAGGCTGTACAGCAGGTGATCCAGAAAACCTATGCCACTGTCTATGTCCGAGGGGCCAGGTTCCAGGCTCAGAACAACGCTCAGGCTTGTTTCCCTGGTAAGCCGCTTGACTGTAGCCGCTCTTGCTTGTGCTGTGTTCATAGCAACAGCCCCAAAAGAGCTTTTTGTAGCCGCTGAAGGCCGCTGTCGTCCACCGGACAGGATAGCCGTGCGTACGAAGCAAGCGAGCTTGTCTCGGGATACGAGCGGATAGCTATGCCAGCATCCAGAAGCCGCTGGCTCAACATGGCTGCCGCCGCCGCGTCATCGAAGCGAAGCAATAAAAAGTTAGCCTCCGACGGCAGTACCGACGCGCCTAAGGATGTAAACAGCCTGCTCATTCGAGCTCTTGCCGCGCGGGCAAAGTCCACGGCCTTGGCAAGTCCATCCGTATCCCGAAGGCAAGCGATGGCTGCGCGCTGGGCAAGGTTTGACACCGGGTAGGGTGAACCTGCCGCCCGTAAAAGCCGGGCTTCTGTCCGGTTCGGAGCTATGGCATAGCCAACGCGCAAACCAGCCAGGCCGTATGCCTTGGAGAAGCTCCTGATCACATAGGCCCCGCTGGTGTCCACAAGCGCCTTACTTGGATCGCTCGATGCGAACTCGCCATAGGCCGCGTCAAAAAGGAAGGCACAGCCTGATTCGTCGCAGGCTCGGGCCAGTGCCATAACATCCTCGCTTGGCGCGCACAGGCCCGTTGGGTTGTTAGGGCTGGCTAGGTACACCATGGACATGGACGGGCAGCGCTGTACCAGCTCGACTGCCTTTCGAAGGGGAAAGGGCTCTGTTAGCCAAGGTAGGGTAACGAGCTGGGCTCCTGTGCCCCTGGCCCGGCGTTGGAACATCTCAAAATCCGGCTCAAAGCGCAGGGCCTTGGCTCCGGGAACCAATCGGGTAGAGCACACACGGTCCATGGCGTCGTTAGCGCCCGCGCATACCACCACCCGCCGTGGGTCCACATTCCAAAAAGCGGCTATCACGGCTTCCAACTCGCGTGGCGCTTCGTAGCGGCTCAGCATGGCCAGTGCAGCTTCCGGCTCGGCCAGCGCATCGGGTATGGCTTGTAGCGCGCTGGCTATGGGCTTACCCTCGTTCGCGTTCAGCCTGAGCGTATCCGGTGCACAGCAAGAACCTGTTGGCGTGTATACGTCATCGGCTTGGTACCAGGTCGAGCGCGGCCGGCTTGGGCTTATCATGGTCGTGCCGTTTATCATCGTCGCTTCCATCGCTCTCTCCTCAAACTACAAT
>JAKQNL010000237.1 GCA_029565815.1 Spirochaetota bacterium
CTGGAAAAAACCCTTGCAACCGTTGTCCGCACGGAAACCGCTGCGGCTTTCGACGCCGACGCGATACAGAAAGCCCTGCCGGCCATTCTGGAAGCCTGGGCCAAGGACGGACGAGAGGATTTGTCCGTGCTCTTGCCGGAAGCTACCCTTAAAACGGTGGAGGCTTCCCTGCGTGAAAAACTGGCAGCCCACCTAAAGCGCGGCGTGGAACTCAAGCCCCATAGCGGACTAAAGGCTGGTTTCCGAATCGCGGAAAAAGGCGGGGCAGCCTACTACGACTTCTCTGCGGATGCTGTTGCGGACATGCTTGGTTCCTACATGAACGAGCGTCTGGCGGCCATCGTCGCCCAGGCAGCCAAATAAGGCCATGTCCAGTTATTACTTTTTCGGTGCAAGCTTGCCGTCGCTCCGCTACGAGGAAGCAGCCCCCATGTCTCACGCTGCCTTCCTGGCAAGCGCTGCCCGCTACCTGTCAAAGCGGGACCTGGAAACACTCCGCTCGGTTGTCCTATACGTGCCAAGCGATGGCGAGCCGCCACAAGGGGCACTGAGCTCCAAGATGCTCCGCTCGTACTACAAATGGGAAAAGTCCCTGCGCAACGAGCTGGTACGCCTGCGCGCCGGCCGCCTCAAATCGGGGACCAAGTTCCTCCGCCCGGGCACGCCCGAGTGGGACGCTGGGCGCGTTGCACAAGCAGCGTTCCAGGCCGACGATCCGCTTGCCGGAGAATTGGTTATAGAGCGGGAACGCTGGGCCTACATAGACGGGCTCATCATCAACCATTACTTCGATCTCGAGTCGCTGTGTGCGTACTCGCTGCGCCTGCAGGCGCTGGAACGCCGGGCGCGTTTCCGGGCAGAGGAAGGCGAACGGGGCTACAGCACCGTATATCAGTCAATACTTGAAACCGCGGACTACCGCGATGAATCCGGGGAGAACACATGACCAATACAAAAGGCGCGGTCACCGGCGTCAACGGCAACATGGTGACGGTCCGCGTGGACGGCACTGTCGCCATGAACGAAGTGGCGTATATCCTGGTGGCCGACAAGAAGCTAAAAGCCGAGGTTATCCGCATACGCGGCGACCAGGTACAAACCCAAGTTTTCGAAATGACCAAGGGTATCAAAGTGGGCATGCCGGTGGAATTTTCCGGCGAGATGCTCGCGGTGGCACTTGGCCCCGGCCTCTTGGGCATGATCTACGACGGCCTACAGAATCCGCTACCGGAAGTCGCTGCCAAAACCGGCAACTTCCTGGAACCCGGCGTGTACCTGGACGCCCTGCCCAGGGATAGAAAATGGGCATTCACCCCGTCGGCAAAGCCAGGCGACAAGCTTGAACGAGCCGATACCCTAGGCACCGTGCCCGAAGGCGCATTTACCCACCGCATCATGGTGCCCTTTGGCATGCTTGGTAGCTATACGGTTAAGTCAATAAAGCCGGCCGGTTCCTACACTATCCACGACGAAGTGGCAGTGCTACAGGACGAGTCGGGCAACAGCCATTCGGTACGCATGAGCTTTCAGTGGCCGGTTAAGCGCGCCATAGACTGCTATGTGGAGCGATTAAAGCCGGTAGAGCCCATGGTTACCAAGACGCGCATCATCGATACGTTTTTTCCTGTGGCCAAGGGCGGCACCTACTGTATTCCCGGTCCGTTTGGCGCCGGTAAGACGGTGCTCCAGCAGGTAACCAGCCGAAACGCCGATGTGGACATAGTCATATTGGCAGCCTGTGGCGAACGAGCCGGCGAGGTGGTGGAAACCCTCAAGGAATTCCCCGAGCTTTTGGACCCTAAAACCGGCAAGTCCCTTATGGAACGCACCATTATCGTGTGTAACACATCCTCCATGCCGGTTGCATCGCGCGAAGCGTCGGTGTACACCGCGGTTACCATGGCCGAGTACTACCGACAGATGGGGCTGAACGTGCTCCTGTTGGCAGACTCCACCAGCCGCTGGGCCCAGGCCATGCGCGAAATGTCCGGCCGTCTGGAAGAGATCCCCGGCGAGGAAGCTTTCCCCGCCTACCTGGAATCGGTCATCGCAAGCTTTTACGAGCGCGCAGGCATCGTACGCCTCAAAGACGGCGCCACAGGCTCGGTAACCATAGGCGGCACCGTGTCCCCCGCAGGCGGCAACTTCGAGGAACCGGTTACCCAGGCAACGCTTAAGGTGGTAGGCGCATTCCACGGCCTGTCGCGCGAACGCTCCGACGCCCGCAAGTACCCGGCCATACACCCCCTGGACTCCTGGTCCAAGTATGAGGGCGTCATGCAGCCATCGTCGGTGGCCTGGGCTCACCACTACCTGGAACGCGGCACCGAAGTCGGCCAGATGATGAAGGTAGTGGGCGAAGAAGGCACCAGCATCGACGACTACATTATCTACCTCAAGGGCGAGTTCCTGGACGCCGTGTACCTGCAGCAAAACTCCTTCGATGCCGTGGACGCCTCGGTGTCCCCGGAGCGACAGAAGCTGTCCTTTAGCCGCGTGGTGCGGGTCTTGGGCTCCAGCTTCTCGTTCAAGGACAAAGAGGAAGCCCGTGCGTGGTTTAACCGTTTGCGGCAATCCTTCCTGGACATGAACGGCATCGAGTGGGGCAAGCCCGCTTTCAAGGACGCCGACAAAGCCATTGTTGCATTCATGGACGAGCGGGCCACCGCCCTGGCCCCCGAGGCCAAACGCATCATCGAGAGCCTGGAGTAAGGGTATGAAGAAGGTATATTCCCGCATAGAGTCCATAACCGGCAACGTTATTTCCGTGCGCGCACAGGACGTTGCCTACGGCGAGCTTGCATCGGTGTCCACCCGCTTTGGCCATTCGCTGGCCGAGGTGATACGCCTGGAGGACGACCTGGTGTCGCTGCAGGTGTTCGCAGGCGGCCGAGGTATATCCACCGGTGACGAGCTGCGCTTCCTTGGCAACCCAATGCGCGTTTCGTTCTCCGATTCGCTTAAGGGCCGTATTTTCAATGGCGCAGGCGAACCGCGCGACAAGGGACCGGCTCTGGCCGAGAACCTTATTCCCATTGGCGGGCCGTCGGTAAACCCGACCAACCGCATCATCCCCCGGGAAATGATACGCACCGGCATACCCATGATCGACCTGTTTAACACGCTGGTAAAAAGCCAAAAGTTGCCCATATTCTCCGTGTCCGGCGAGCCGTACAACCAGCTTCTTGCGCGTATCGCCATGCAGGCCGAGGTAGACCTTATCATCCTGGGCGGCATGGGCCTTAAGTACGACGACTACCTGTACTTTAAGGAAGCGCTGGAGAACGGCGGAGCCCTGCAAAAGACCATTATGTTTGTGCACACCGCGGCCGACCCGGTGGTGGAGTGCCTCATGGTGCCGGACATTTCGCTGGCCGTGGCCGAGCGCTTTGCCCTTAAAGGCCTCAACGTCCTGGTGCTCCTTACCGACATGACCAACTTCGCCGACGCCCTAAAGGAAATAGCCATTACCCAGGAGCAGGTTCCGTCCAACCGCGGTTACCCAGGCGATTTGTACAGCCAACTGGCTGCGCGCTACGAGAAGGCGGTGGACTTTGCCGACGCAGGCTCCATTACCACCCTGGCGGTTACAACCATGCCAGGCGACGACGTAACGCACCCGGTACCGGACAACACCGGTTACATCACCGAGGGCCAGTTCTATCTAAAAGGCGGCCGTATCGAGCCTTTCGGATCCCTGTCCCGCCTTAAGCAGATGGTTAACGGCAAAACCCGATCCGACCACCGCGCCATCATGGACGGCATGATCAAGCTGTTCAGCGCCTACCGCGACACGCTCGAGAAAAAGTCCATGGGCTTTCAGATGTCCGCCTGGGACCAGAAGCTCCTTAAGTACGGCGAGCTGTTTGAGCGCGAAATGATGGATCTGTCGGTAAACGTGCCCCTAGAGAAAGCTCTGGATAAGGGCTGGGAAATTCTCGCCTCCTGCTTCGATCCCCAGGAAACGGGCCTGCAGACCAAGCTCTTGGACCAATTCTGGCCAAAAAAGGCCTGATACCAGAAATCTTGCCGCAGAGGCACGGAGGACGCGGAGAAATGGGTATGAAAAACATGACGGAGAATTCATCGATTCTTCTAATAACTGCTTTGTTCCGTTTCCCGACTCCGTGCGCTTTGTGTCTCCGTGGCAGAATTCTTTGAAAAAGGCAAACCGGAAGGTGATGTATGGCTAAGATAAAGCTGACTAAGAATGAGCTTAAGAAGCAGAAGGACTCGCTTAAAATGTATAAGCGATACCTTCCAACCCTTCAGCTTAAAAAACAGCAGCTACAAACCGAGATACGCGGCATAGAAGCCAGGGCCAGGGCTATCGCGGACGAGCGCGACCGGCTTATGTCCGAATTCCGCTCCTGGATAGCCGTATTTGGTGAAGAGCGCGAGGTGCAAAACGAGCGCGGCGAGTGGATCATATCCAGTGGCACCGTACGGACATCCGTTGGCAATATCGCAGGCGTT
>JAKQNL010000245.1 GCA_029565815.1 Spirochaetota bacterium
TGTATGCGCTTTTAGGCGAGTTTGGCCTGCAACCCCGCCTGCTGCTTACGCTGGCCGGTGCAGATCCGCTGGCCATGATTTTGCCTAACCTGCCCTGGCTGTTTTTCTCGATTGCGTTTGCCGTTATGGCAAGGCGCAAGCGGCCATAAGCACTCGTCATGCCTTCTTGCGCACGCCGTGGCGTTTGCTCCGGCGTAGTGCAGGTGGAAGGCGGCTGTATGACGATATTCGGCTATGAACCCCTGGGTTTTCAGGGTGAACTGGTTACCGTAGAAGTGGATCTTAAGCGCGGCATTCCGGCTGTGGATATAGTCGGCCTGCCCGACGGAGCTGTACGGGAGGCTCGGGACCGCATACGGGCGGCCATACGGAACGCTGGTTTCGAATTTCCCCTAGAGCGCCTCCTTATCAATTTGGCCCCAGCATCGATGAAAAAAGGCGGCTCGTCGTTCGATCTATCCATGGCGCTCGCAGTCTTACATGCATCGGGGCAGTTACCAGATTTTGGCTCAGCTATCCTTGCCATGGGCGAACTGGAGCTGTCCGGTCGGGTCCGGCCTGTACCCGGTGTGTTGCCTGCCACTGCTGCCGCTGTGTCTGCCGGCATAGGGGCTGTGCTTGTCGCTAGGGAAAATCTGGCCGAGGCCCGGGTGCTTGCCGGAGACCGGGCTTTCAGTCTGTCGGATCTTGGTGGCGCTCTTACACTGGCAGCCTCGGTGCGGTCGGTGCTCGATCGTTCACCTCAAACGCTTGAGCTATCATCCGCAATAGCGCGAAAGCCGCTTACTCGTACACTCGGCTCTGCAGAGCCCGATATGGCGGATTTGCGTGGTCAGGCAAAGCTTCGTAGAGCTTTGGAGATCAGTGCAGCCGGTGGCCACCATCTATTGATATTCGGACCGCCGGGCTCTGGAAAAACCATGGCAGCCAGGCGATTGGCCGGCATCATGCCGCTCTTGGATGACGATGATGCCGTAACGCTCACCACATTGCACAGCCTTGCCGGGTTTTCGCCTGGGGACGACGGGCTTATCTGGCAGCCGCCGTTTCGCGCCCCCCATCACGGAGCCTCCGCAGAGGGCATAGTCGGGGGTGGTCGGGCTAGGCGGCCAGGTGAGATTAGCCTTGCTCACGGCGGGGTGCTCTTCCTCGATGAAGCGCCGGAATTCCGGGTGGATGTTTTGCAGGCGCTCCGGGAACCACTCGAGGAGGGCACCATTAGCATTGCGCGAGCCGAACGGGTAAGCAGCTACCCATCGCGCTTTGTCCTGGTGCTTGCATGCAATCCATGCCCGTGCGGCAATCTTGGCCGACCTGGCGCTGTATGCCTGTGCTCCGGAGACGAAATCAGGCGCTACTGGAAACGTTTGGGCGGTCCGCTTTTGGATCGCATCGATTTACGGGTGCCGGTTCAGCCAGTAGGGCCGGACGCATTGCTTGCAGGTCCTGGAGAATCCAGTAGGGCGGTTGCAGAACGGGTACAGATGGCTAGGTTGCGCCAATCCAGGCGCCAAGGCGCATCGTTGTCTCACCTTAATAGTCGCTTAGGGCCTGCGGAGTTGGATATACATTGCAGCCTGGATGCTGGCGCTATGGAAATTTTCCGGGCAGGCATAGCATCGGGGGCTGTATCGACCCGAGCAAGCCACGGCATACTGCGCGTTGCCCGTACCATAGCCGATTTGCGAGGCGCAGATCGTATCGACTCTGCCGCTGTGGTAGAAGCTGTGGAGCTCAGGCGCTATGGTGATGAAGACTGCTACTGGCAGATTCCATAGCCGTAAAAATATAAGATTTTTGCTGCAAGTCTCTTGACACGACGTGTCGTAATCGCTAAGTTCATCAAGCACACTTTCGGAAATACGTTTGGCACTGCCGTGGTTCCGCTACTTGGATATGGCTTCTGCTGACCACTAGTATTCCTGATTTTTTTGTAGGTCGCTTGACATAATATGTTAAACGCGCTATAAAGTGCGCCGCGCCTAGGGGCAACCCTGGGGCGCGAGGCGGAATGGTTTTGGCACGATAGTTGCTGAGCCTGAACGCCGGGGATCATTCACAGGCATAAGGGATGGGAGAAGCAAGCCGTACGCGGGTAGAAACGCGTACGGAGGCTTTCCGTAAGGAAAGCCACAATGAAACGGCAGCTTTTGTAACAGAAAGCAGCCAAAGCCAGCGCCAACGAAAGTTGGCAGGTCAACGCATGTTGACCAAACGTCATGCTGCGCAAGCGGGATGACGATGCCCCCACCTTAGGGTGGAGGCGAGCGAAAAGCTAGTGTTTTTTGCTTTCTATGAATCTTCCGGTCTTCGGACCGTAAGAATATATCATGGAGAGTTTGATCCTGGCTCAGAACGAACGCTGGCGGCGTGTCTTAAGCATGCAAGTCGAGCGGCAAGCAGTAGCAATACTGCCTAGAGCGGCGGACTGGTGAGTAACGCGTGGGTGATCTGCCCTTGGGATGGGGATAGCCGTTAGAAATAGCGGGTAATACCGAATGTGATCGTAGGGTTGCGGCCTTACGATGAAAGGCGCTCCGGCGCCGCCCGAGGATGAGCCTGCGTCTCATTAGCTAGTTGGTGGGGTAAAAGCCTACCAAGGCGATGATGAGTAGCCGGCCTGAGAGGGTGTACGGCCACACTGGGACTGAGATACGGCCCAGACTCCTACGGGAGGCAGCAGCTAAGAATATTCCGCAATGGACGAAAGTCTGACGGAGCGACGCCGCGTGGATGA
>JAKQNL010000439.1 GCA_029565815.1 Spirochaetota bacterium
GCGTACGGCCCGGCCCAGGACAGTACCCGGTAGCGCGTAGACGCGCTTTGCTCCTGGCCCCGGACCGACACGGCGTCCGACAAAAGCCCGGCATCCGGCTTTGGAACTCCATAAGTTATTGCAACATAACGCTTTACCGCACCTTTGCCGCCCATGAGGCCGGACAGGTCCGACGCGGCTCGAGAAGAGCGCGCTACCACGAGGCAGCCGGATGTTTCCTTGTCCAGGCGGTGCACCAAATAAGGCTTAAAGCTGTAATCCCGCTCCACCGCATCCACAAGGCTTGTGCGTACGCCTTCCCCCGGCTGCACGGCAAGCCCGCACGGCTTGTCTAGAACGAGGAAATCGTCACTGGTGTAAAGAACCGGGATCATGGCGCCACACTATAGTCAGCCCGGCTAGCCGGTGCAATACCCGCAAAGGCCTGCCAGGATATCAAAAACTGCCTCTTCAGGGCCGTGGAAGCACGATGCCGCCGGCAGTCGGAGCCATAAGCGCCTTCCTGGGTCGCCGCTTTTTATCCCGCAACAGGAAGGCGGAAGCAAGCGCGCTTACCGCGCATGCGCCCAGTATCCAGAAAAACACCCCGCGTTCCTCCATGTACGGCAAATGTACGTTCATCCCGTACAAACTCGCTATAAATGTAGGAATAAGGAGAACTATGGAAACGATAGTCAGGCGCTTCATCACTATGTTTAGGTTGTTGGAAATGATCGAAGCGTATGCATCCATCATGCCCGATAGTATGGCGCTGTATATGTTGGACATATCGATAGCCTGGCGGAAATCCGTAACCACATCCTCCAACAGCTCGTTCTCGTCTTCCTTAAAGCGCACAATGCCGGATTTTTGTAGCTTCTCCAGCACCAACTCGTCGGAGCGCAGCGAGGTGGTAAAAAACACCAGTGAGTTGGATATGGCCAACAGCTGCACCAGCTCGTTGTTCTTAACCGATCGCTGCAGTTCCCGCTCCACCGCGGCCGTGCGCCGGTTTAAGTCCTTCAGGTAGCGCAGGTACACGATGGCTGCCCGGCCAAGCACATGGAGGACAAAAGCGCTCTTGTTATCCATTGACAGGTTTTTGACCCGGCCCATGGCCAGATCCTGCAAAACCTCGCTGTCGCCGGCGCACACGGTAAGCACCCTGTCCTTAAGGAGGATAATGCCGACCGGGGCTGTGTAGTATTCCACCTCAAAGCTTGGATCGTACATGGGAAGGCGCAGGATGATCATGGTGTAATCATCTTCTTTTTCTATGCGCGATCGCTCGTCGGTATCGAGTAAATCTTGCAGGTGTTCGGGAAGCAGTTTGTAATCGCGCTCAAGCGTATCCAAATCGGCACGGCTTGCGTTGCGTACATCGACCCAGACGCCCTTTCCCGGGCCGTCTACCGCGGACAGGCTCGCGCCATCCTTTTTCCAGTATCGTATCATGGTGCACCTCATTCCGCCCCTGTTTGGGCGGCGATAACCGGCCCCCGGGCCGGAACGGTGCACTTACATGGCTAGCGTGTTTCCGTTCGGCTTGGGGGCATACCTATGTATGGAGAACCGTCGTTGTTCGTACGACTGCCAGGGTCCGGCATGGACTTCTCCCCATCGAAACAGAATACCGGCCGCATACGGGTCGGCGGAAACGGCAAAACTCGCTTCCGCGCTTACTATAGGCTTAGTTTGGCGCAAGGGCAAGATGTATCCCAAAACTTCGTAACAACGAGGGAGCGTCGACCGGAGGATATAAACGCGCTATACTACAGGCATGAGACTACCACGTGCCTTTATGCTGGTTTTGTGTGCCCTTATTCTGGCAGCCGCTGCGGCCGGCGCAGACGAACTGTACTCGGAACGGGGCTTTTTTATCGACCTGCCCGAAGGCTTTGCATTTACCGAAGGCGACGGCGTCGGTTCCTTCTCCTTCGAGTCGCCCGACGGCACGCTTATCGTCAATATACTGGTGTACGAAGCGGGGCGGCACGTTTCGGCACGGGCTGGCGTAGAAGACCTTACTCGAAAG
>JAKQNL010000258.1 GCA_029565815.1 Spirochaetota bacterium
GGGCCAGAAATACACTTTCCGTTGTAAATTCCTCCTCCAGCATACTGTTGAGGATGGGCACAACACCGGGCTCGATGAGGGCAGCCTGGGACGGATCCAACACCGTGCGACGGTAATCCGGATTCAGGTACCACACTTCATAGCCAGATGCTGCCTTGTTGAAGGACGCGTTTGCATGGACAGAAACATAGATGATAGCTTCATTCGGGCCGAGTTTTACCGAGTTTCCCATAGCCACCCGCTCATCCAGGCTCGGATAGCTGTCATCGCTCCGGGTAATCAATATCGCTTTATCCGGCCACATGGCTTGCAGCCGTTTCTTTAGTTCCAGGGCAACAAGGAGGGTTATATCTTTTTCCGCGATACGGATAGCCGAGCTGCCAGTGCCGTGTTCGCCTATAGCTCCAGGATCTCTTCCGCCATGACCCGGATCGATGAGAATGGCAGCGATGGAGAACCTGGAAGCGCGTTCGGCGTCGCGTCGGGCAAACCACGACTCGATGGCCGCTGCCGTTGCGGCAGGAATATACAGTTGTCCCGATTGCTGGCTGATGGGCGCAGATCGAAGGAGTTCGCCGCTACCGAGGACAAAGAGGTCATTACCCAGCTTGAATCGAACCAAATCTCCGCCGCGCAGTATGGCCCCGGTCGAGCTGAGCGCATCGTAGCGCATGCTTGCTTTCCATTGGTTTGCTTTTGTGACAAGGTCGATGCCAGCTTCCTGTGCGCCAACAGCGGCTGTCACACAGCAGCTTGCAACTACGAGGATAGCGAGCCAGCGGGCATGCAGCATGCGCTTCATTGGCGCTCCGAAAGCGCGGTAGAAAGCACCCAGGCGGCAGCTTGATAGCCACCGCGAAACAATGCTTTCCAGAACAGCCTGCCAAGCACAAGATCCGCTTCCATGCTTTCTGTCGCGCCGGTGAGCGCGGTAACCGCTTCCAGTGATTCGGAGATGCTACGGCCAAGCCAATCTTTGGAATGCTCAGCGCGTATGCCAAGTAGTGGAGCCCAGCCTAGGCTGCGTACAAGTCTTTTGTCCCGCATGATGTCGGGTATGGATTCCACCTGGGCAAGCATCATGGCCGACACATCCGCAAAGGCAAGGGGCGGCCACTGGCCGTAAGGCTGGGCTAGAAATGCTTCTGTTTCCCTGTCGCCGCTTTGCAGTTCCACCAATACCGAGCGGGCAGCTCTTAGCGCGGCTTCCTCGGCAGCATTACGATCCGCTGCCTGGCTAATCACATTGCCGCACTTCTGAACATTGTTGACGGGGAACACAACCCGGTCACCTGCCTTTGCTCGCGGAAATACATTTTTAACATACTGAATGTTCATTGCCGTTCCCAGGCCCACTACCCGCTTCACCGTACCCGGAATGGATATCCACGCCCGCTCGGCGGATACCAAGGAGCAGCTTCCGTCATACAGCATCGGCTTATCCCCGCATGCAAGGGCTATAGCCTCGCGCGCAGGATCCTGGCCGCTTGCATAGGGATAGGTCCACCCGGACATGAAACCGCCCGACAGGCGGGCTGCTATCTCCCCTACAAAAGCGCCGTTTTTAGTAAATTTAATATCGCCCTTGGCCGCTCCCAGGCTAATGCCCAGGGCCTTGACTCCGCGCTTGAACACCGAAAGCACTTCGTCTATCACGTCCTGGTCGTACGCGCTTGGCATGGTGTGACCAAGTTCGACAAAATACGGCTCAAACGTTACCTGTCGGTCTGCGACCCCGCGTATCGCGATACTATCGCCACACACCAGCGCATCGATACTGAATTCCGGCCCGTCTAAGTAATCCTCTATGATGGCCCGTCCGCTACGGGAGCTTTCCACGGCAGTCCGCCACGCAAGCACAAGCTCGTCCTTGTTCCGGGTAAGGCTACATCCGCGGGCGCCCATATTGTCTACAGGCTTTACCACCCAAGGGCCATCGCGCAGTCCAAGCGAAGCGGACAAGGCTAGCGGGTCGTCATGCTTAGAGCCTGCAACCCAAGCCGGAACGGGCACAGCTGCTTGAGCAAGTTTTGCACGCATTCGTGCTTTGTCCGACGCATCGAGGGCCGTTTCATACGGGATGCCGGGCAAGCCCAATGCGTTTGCCACATAGGCAACGGAGGCGGAAAAATCCGTGCCTGCGGTAAACACACCTACAAGCTCGGGAATGGATCGAGCCAGAGCCAACAAACCGTCTTTGTCTTTTAAATCGACCGGATGGAATTCGTCTGCCGATGCTGCATGGAGCGCGTTTGGGTCTCCGTCGACAAGCACCGTCCGGTATCCGCATTCGCCTGCTGCACGTATGGCCGGCCCCTGCATGACGCCAGCACCCAAGATAAGAACCGATTTCATACAACCGCCTTGGGCCGACTTACGGCCGATGGTGTTTTTACACAGTAACACTCGAACGTGTCTCCCAATCCAAACACACGTGATAGCACAAGGGCTAGATACCAACGCATGCCGCGCTTTTTGCCGGGGACCCAGGGGAAACGTTCCGG
>JAKQNL010000279.1 GCA_029565815.1 Spirochaetota bacterium
GAACAAGCCAACCCGGGCAAAGCAGGGGAGCTGAAAGCTGCCCTATCCGGCCGGCCCATCCATGCTCCAGAATGGCCAGCGTTCAAGCCTGGGGAAACGCTCGCAACCCGCGCTGCATCCGGTAAAGCCCTTACGGCCGCCGCAGGCGCTTGGCCCCAGTTGGTAGGCGGATCCGCCGACCTAACCGGTCCTAACTCCACCCAGCTGCCAGGCCAGCCTTACTCAAAAGCCAACCGGGCCGGTGCCATGCTGCACTTTGGCATACGAGAGCACGCAATGGCAGCCGCATGTAACGGCATGGCCCTGCACGGCGGCATTAGGCCGTTCTGCGCAACCTTCCTGGTGTTTGCCGATTACTTACGGCCGTCGCTAAGGCTGTCCGCCCTCATGAAGCTGCCGGTCGTCTATGTGCTTACCCACGATTCGGTATTCGTCGGCGAGGACGGCCCGACCCACCAGCCCATCGAGCACCTGGCATCGCTACGGGCCATACCCGGGCTTTTGGTACTACGACCTGCCGACGCAGAAGAAACAGCCCATGCATGGGCATGGGCCATGGACCGCACAGAAGGCCCTACAGCCATCGTCTTGTCCAGGCAAAACCTGCCGGTGTTTGCAAAGGCGGACCCGGACTGGACGGATACCTTCCGCACCGGCGCGTACGTGGTAAAGAACACGGTCGGGGATCCGGATATCGTGATAGCCGCAAGCGGATCCGAAGTGGAGCTTGCCCTGAAGGCAAGCGAGCTGCTTACCGGCCCGGCCATACGCGTGCTGTCGGTTCCATCGCTGGAAACCTTCCTGGCGCAACCCAAACCCATACGGAGCGCGCTGGTTCCGGACAACGCCCGCCTGGTTTCCTGCGAAGCCGGCAGGGCCATGGGTTGGGAAGGCATAGCGCACGCCAGTTTGAGCATAGAGCGCTTTGGCGAATCCGCCCCGGGCGCGACAGTGGCCAAGCACCTTGGGCTGTCCGTAGAGCGCTTGGCCGAGCTGGTGAACGCCCAGTGGCTAGCCGGCAAAGCGTAACGCCCAAACGCTGATGCTCACTAGGATATAAAAACGGCGGCCTTTTGGGGCCGCCGTTTGTTTTGCTTGCCAGCTTACGTAAACCGGTATTACCACCAGCCAAAAGCGGTACCGCAGCGGGTCATGTACCATACCAGGATGACGGCAACGACGATCGCGTAGGTGGTAAACCAGGTGGCAAGAGCTTCGCCGCCCTGCTTGGCCAGGAAGGCGTTAAACACCGAGCCGGCCAGACAAACCACCAAACCTATCAGCGCAAGTACGCCAAACATGGTGTTTTGCTGTGCCAAGGCTTCCAGCGAGAAAACGAAGGAGAAGGCAAAGAGAAAAATGAAGAGAGTAAAGTTAACCAGTCCATTCCGTGTATCCATATCGCGTGGCTCCTTTTCCGTATCGGGCAGTCTAGAAAAGTAGTATAATCCGGGTGTGGATTATTGTCCATCTGAACTGAAAAACTAGCCACAGGAGGTGAGCCATGAAACGCGCATGTGTCGTACTCGCAAACGGCTGCGAGGAAGTGGAAGCGGTAACTCCCCTGGACTACTTGCGGCGTGCCGGCGTG
>JAKQNL010000294.1 GCA_029565815.1 Spirochaetota bacterium
TGAGGAACTTCTGCTTTGATCTCCACGATACCGCCGCCCATGGGCAACTGGCCGGATATGCGGCCGCGGCGGCTGGATAAATCCGACATCACGTCGCCTAGGTATTTCTCGTCGACCATGACGGTAAGCTTGTTGATGGGCTCCAAGAGGGTCGCGCCGGCGTTCTTGCATGATTCGCGGAATGCGCCACGGGCTGCTATCTTAAATGCCATTTCCGACGAGTCTACCGGGTGTTCTTTGCCGTCCATGAGGCTTGTCTTGATATCGACCATGGGGTAACCGGCTACCACACCCCGCTCCATGGCCTGGTGTATGCCTTTTTCTATGCCCGGCACAAAGCCTTTGGACACCGCGCCGCCAAACACTTTGTTCTCGAAGGCGTAATTCTGGCCGCGGGGCAGGGGTTCTACTTCCAGAACAACGCGGCCGTATTGGCCGTGACCGCCGGATTGTTTTTTGTGTGTGTACTCGCCGCCGGCTTTTTTGGTGATGGTCTCGCGGTAGGCTACCCGTGGTACGCGCGTCTCTACCGCAATTTTTGCCGTATGGCGTATTTTTTCCAGAATGATGTTGATATGCAGTTCGCCCATGCCCGCGATAACGGTTTCCTTGGTTTCCGGGTTAAAGCGTACCGAGAAAGTAAGGTCCTCTTCGGCCGCCTTGTGCAGGAGCTCGGCAAGCTTGTCTTCTTCTTTTTTGGATGCAGCGGTAATGGCAACCGCATGCACCGGCTGGGGAAGGCGCAGGTGGACTAGGGCCATGCTTTTGTCCGGGGCGCACAAAGTATCGTTGGTTTTAAGCGATGCAGCTTTTGCGACGATACCGATATCACCTGCGCATAGTTCCCGTACTTCCTCCAGCTTTTTTCCCAAAGCTGTGTACAGTTTGCCTATTTTCTCTTTTTTCTGGTCGCTTGCGTTCAGGAATTCTGCGTCTACGGCCAGTTTGCCGGACAGTACTTTTACAAACGACAAACGGCCGGAGAATTGGTCTATCTGAGTTTTGATGATGAGCGCGCACAGAGGGCCGTTTGGATCCACCTTGACCACGGCTTCCGAACCGATAATCGCTTCCGGAGCCAAGGCATAGGGATTCGGAGCTATGGTCGCCAGGAAGTCCAAGAGCGCCATGCAACCGGAATTTTTTGTCGCAGCGCCTGCGAACACCGGAACTACCCGGTTTGCCGCTAATGCTTCCTGGAGGCCTTTTACGATTTCATCCTGGTGCAGTTCGCCCTCTGCCAGGTATTTTTCCATCAGCTCATCGTCGCCGTCGGCTGCGGCTTCGCACAGAGCTCCCCGGGCCGCGGCAACAGCATCGGCATAGTCGGCCGGTATGGCCTGAACGGTTTCTTTTTGATCGTGGGATGCCGGTAAAGGATAGGCCTTCTGGTTCAGTACGTCGATGATGCCCTTGAACGACGGGCCTTCGCCCATCGGTATGGTAACGGCCACGGTGTTGGCCTTGAATTTTTCATGGATATCCGCAACGGCGTTGGCGAAGGATGCGCGCTCCTCGTCCAGCTTGTTGATGAACGCCATGCGGGGTTTCTGGCGGGCGTCGAGATTGCGCCAGGTTTTCATGGTTTCTATCTGGACGCCGGCGCGGGCATCCACCATGACCAGTGCGGATTCGCACGAACGCAGTGCTAGAATCACGTCTCCGACAAAGTCGGAAGCGCCTGGGGTATCCAGAAAGTTGAATTTTTTATCAGCCCAAACAGAGCGGCACAGTGATGTCCGGACGGAAATTTTGCGTTCTATTTCCTCTTCCTGATTGTCGCTCACGGTTTTGCCGGATTCCAATAGTTCCGGTTTGGCTATGGCGCCAGCGGTGAATAACAGATGCTCGAGCAGGGAGGTTTTCCCGGTACTGCCGTGGCCCGCAAGGGCCACGTTCCTAACGAGTTCAGTTGTGTACACCATGAGCACGCTCCTACGAGGATTTTCGGGCCATTATGGACCGCCAGGGCCTGGGCCCGTACGGAACAGACAAGCTGTAACGTATTGTACGCTTGTTCAGCATAAGAACGGATTTTTCCAGCTGTCAAGGAAAAATCTGCGCTCGCTGAGTACGGTGGGTTGGAGTTTTTTTTGCGTCCGCTTGCTCTTGGAGTGTTATGCGGTAAACCGTAGCATCTGCGCACTTTGCTGACCAAAAAGCCATTGGCTGTGCGCAACTCAATTGACATGCATGCCACGAGTCCGGTATACACTTGCTTCGGGGTTTCTAATGCCCCACCGGGACGTTGCCTAGTGGCTAAGGCGCCAGCTTTGGGAGCTGGATATCGTGGGTTCAAGTCCCACCGTCCCGAAAATCATCAATAAAAGCCCACAAACCTAAAAAGCCATAGGCTTTTTAGCGCCAGTATGCACCGCAAGCGTAGCTTGCGACACAAACCTAAAAAGCCATAGGCTTTTTAGGTTTGTGAGGGATCATAGCTCATCTGGATAGAGC
>JAKQNL010000327.1 GCA_029565815.1 Spirochaetota bacterium
CTCTAAAAACCCTTTGGTTTTTAAGGTTCCCTCGTGTTTTCGGCCGAAAACGCTCTGTTTTCTAAGGAATGCATCTAAAAACTGAAGTTTTTAGATGTGCCCTAAAACAGCGGATGGACAAATAAGGCATTTTTTACTAGCATTCAATACATGAAACGACTACTGATATCCTTGGTCGCACTGTGCTTCCTTGCATCGTGCGTAGGTATAGACGCGGAAACCCGCATAGCGGCCGACGGAAGCGTCGAGCTGAGCATACGCTACGACGTACCCCAGGCGGTGGATCAATTTGGCAGGCTCGATGCAAATGCCGAATATCTTCCCCTGCCCATAGGCCGGCCCGATCTGGAGCTAGCAGCCAGCCGGGCAGGCGGAACGCTTAAGTCATGGAACCGTAGCGATAGCGAAACCGGCGCCATCATCAAAGCCGAGCTACGCTTTCCTAGCCCGCTGGCTTTTGCGCGCTTCATGGATCCACAACTACAGCTGGCTCGTTTTACGGAAAGCGCAGGCGTAAAGACGCTCAGCATGCAGCTC
Source organism: Spirochaetota bacterium (assembly GCA_029565815.1). Classification (GTDB taxonomy): domain Bacteria; phylum Spirochaetota; class Spirochaetia; order Treponematales; family UBA12059; genus JAKLIU01. The sequence continues at coordinate 538 of JAKQNL010000327.1, forward strand.
AATAGCGCCGAGCCTACAGACCCGGACTGGTCGGCGTTTTTGCGTACGGCCTTTGGCGAGCTTGCGATACGCTTACAGTTTACCCTGCCCGCTGCAGCCTTAAGTTCCAGCGGCCTAACGGTATCCGGACGAAGCCTGAGCTTTTCCAAAGCTGCCGCGGATATCTATGCATCAGATCAGCCTACTATCATAAGTTTTTCCTGGAAATAACGCGCCCTATGTTTTGACACTCGCTACCAATGGAGAGCACCATGAGATGTAGTAAGACGATTTTTGCTCTAGCCGCAGTGCTGCTTGCATTCCTCTTTGCTTGTGTCTCTGCATGCGTATCCACAGACAGCCCAAAGCCGCCAGCCGTTGCAAGCGGTAGGCAGGCAAGTGATGCGGATATCAACGCTGTTATGGAACAGGCACAGGCATCAATGGATGCAAACCACCTGGCCGAAGGCATACGGTATTACGTTGCAGCCTTAGCCATGGCAAAAAAATCCGGGCTTACAGAACGGGCTACATCGATTGAACGCATACTATCCGAGATAGCAGGGCGGCTAAGCCTAGAGCCTCACGAATCCTGGATAGGCAGCGACAGCGCGCAGGCTACAGGCCTTGTGCGCGAAGCAGGCTCTGGCACGGGCATCATGCCGGCCGTGTATCTGTACGCAAGCTACGGCTACGAAAAAAGCCCGGTAGCTGACGCGGCGATACGTTTTGTGTTCACGGTAAATTCCGGCACACTGACCGCATCGGTGCGTACCGACAGCCGCGGTATGGCCAACACAAGCATACAGTCCATACAGTCGCTTGGCCTGGATGCGACCATACGGGCATATCCGGTATTCGAGGCAGAAGGCTATGTGTGGGAAGCCAGCTCGGTGTACCGCGACTTTGCATACCGTGTGCCTCCAAAGCTAGCCGTGGTCGCTGCAATGGATCGTAGCCCAAGCGGTGTAAGCGCAAACCCGCGCCTTCTGGACATGGCTGCAGAGAGCGTGAAAAAGCTTGGCATGGACACGGTTCCGGTAAGCGCATCCTTAAACGAAAGCATGTTTGCAAAGGCATTCGGTGGAGACGCCCCAGCCCTCCTTGCTTTGGCTCCGCAGAGCAAGGCCGGCTACTACGTGCTTGTGTACAGCGACGTGCGCCAGCCAAACCAGGTAGTGCTTGGCGGCAAAACCTACAACATTTACACCACCACCGGCTCTGTAACCTTGCGCATACTTCGAGCCGACGGCAGCCTCTTGTGGGCCACGGTGCGTGATGGCGTTAGCGGTCAAGGCGGAACGCCGACCGATGCGATAAGCGCCTGCCAGGTAGCGATGCGCGAGCTTTTGCAAAAAGCCGTAAGCGATGAGATGGAAAAAATCAGGCTAGCCCTGTCGGAGTAAGCTATTCGGGTTTGTCGCTTTTTATCAGCCTGGCCCGGGTAATGGTACCCAGGCCGCGCTGTTTTGCCTCGAAGGCAGCCCGCTCCAGTTTTGCTTCCCTGTCGGATCTATCCTCAAAGAGCATACCCTGCCCTTCTGTGCCATCTGCAATGGAGCCAAGGCCCAAACCGATAAGCCGTAACGGCCGGCCCGTCCACTTGCGCTGCAATAAGCCAAGCGATGTCTCGTAGATGCCGGCAGAACTACTGAATCGAGCCGGCTTGGTTTCACGTGCGCTCACAGTCTCAAAATCATCATAGCGTAGCTTAAGCGAAACTGTCCTTGAGCTTGCGTTGGTCGCGTACATGCGAAACATAAGCTCCTGGGCCATAGTCATAAGGACGGATTCCAGCGTTTCTCGATCACTCACGTCGTGCTCGAAGGTGGTTTCCGTACTCATGGACCGAGTCTTTGCCTCGCTTGCATACACGCCAGGGTCGACGCCCCTGCACGCTCCATACAGAAAGCCCGCCCCTGCCAGGCCAAAAATGGAACGCAAAACCGGCTCG
>JAKQNL010000331.1 GCA_029565815.1 Spirochaetota bacterium
CGAGCTTTGCCCCTTGGCTACCTCCTCTTCATATTCGCCGGGCTTTGCCAGCCTGCGCTTGCGGCCAGTTTCAAACAAGTCCGCGTACATGAGTACGGTAATGCCTTTTTGTGCAGCCTGTTCGCGCACGCTATCCGCTACGCTGTCGTACATGATGGCGATGCTTAGTTCCGGCAATTCGGCTTTGCGTGCCAACACCTTGGCTAGCTGTTTCTCGTTTTCCAGCACCGTTAGGCGGCAGCCGCTAAAGGACAGTATATAGGCTATTTCCTGCTCCACCGCGTCGCAGCCGCGGGGCACATCAGCCGCTCCCAGGCCGAGTATGGCCAAATCGCTAATAAGCCATTCTTTTCGGTTGTCGGATATAAGCCCTATACGGTCTCCGCGCTGTACGCCCAGTTCCAGAAAGCCTGCAGCCAGGGTGGCTATTTCTTCCTGCATCTGCCGGTAGCTGGTTGGCTGAAACGTGTCGCCGCCCTGTTTGCTGTACTGCATGATGGATTCCGGTCGCTCGGCCACTTTGCCCATGAACAGTAGGGGAAGAGTTTTCTCCATAATATCCTCCATCGCGTAGCCCCGTAGTGGGCAGTTTTACATTTTAGCGAAAGTTGTAAACGGAAGCAAGAATTATTTTTCTTGCAGCTTAATACGGTCTGTGGGCACTTCATCAAAATAGCTGCGTAAAAGGGCGCGTATTGCGTCCAGACTTGGGGCATTTTGGATGGCGCACTTTATGTGATGGGCAAAAGCCAGATTGTCGCAAAAGTAAAAGAAGAATCTGCGAGCCCGGCTAAGGTAAAAAATCGACGGAAGCTGTGTTTCGATAGAGTCCAGCATGGTGAATGCGGTTTCTTCAATATTGATACTCATGGAAAAATCGGGGTTCGCTTCCAGGCCCCGTATGAGGGCGAAAATCCATGGCCTGCGTACCGCTTCCCGACCTATCATGACGCCGGATGCGCCATACTCGCCCACGGCCCGCGCATAGTCGTCATAGGACCGGACGTCGCCGTTGCCGATAAGCGGAACGGGTAAAGCGCGTGCCATAGTCGCTACGCTGGACCACTTGCCCAGGCGGCGAAACTTCTGGTTGGCAAGACGAGGATGCAGCACCAGGTAGTCCGCGCCGGCATCGCACAGGCCCTGGCAAAACTCCAGTAATCGATCCTCGCTGTCGTCATGGCCAAGGCGTAGCTTTGCCGACAGCATAAACTCCTTTGGCAATGCTTTTCGGGCGGCTTGTACCATGGCTGCGGCTCCTGCTGAGTCTTTCATCCAGCTAACGCCGGCGCCAAGCCTGGTGATAAGCGGAGCCGAGCAGCCGAAGTTTAAGTCGACCCCGCCGTGGGGCAGGCTGTCCAGCGTGAGTTTTTCTATGGCCAAGCTCATGCGTTCCGTATCCGGCGAATAAAACTGTATGGATGTACGCTCCGGGGCAGGTCTTGTGTCCATAAACCACTCGTCCCAGGGGGCGTTTCCCAGGTAGGCCGGAGCGCTGCACATTTCTGTGTAGTATCGGTCGCAGCCGCCAAAGCTGCTGATA
>JAKQNL010000336.1 GCA_029565815.1 Spirochaetota bacterium
CATGCGCTCTTGCAGGCGGCTTCGCTTATTGGCGACGGGCCCTGCGTGGTAGCGTATCCGGACGACCTGCATTTCGGCATGCCGCCTCTGGCCCGACAGCTCATCGACGTGTATGAAAAGACCGGATGCTCTGTGCTAGCTGCCTGCCATGAGGATGGCGACGTGTCGCGTTATGGCGTTATCGATACAGGTTCAGGCCAGCTGGTCCGCGGCTTCGTTGAAAAACCAGCGCGGGGAACAGAGCCGAGCCATGAAATATCCATTGGCCGTTACCTGTACACGCCGGAATTTTTCCGCCTGCTCGCCGAAGGCTGGGCCGAGCATGAGAAAAACGGCACAGGAGAGTATTATCACCTGTATGCGCTCAACCGGCTCATCGCTCAGGGAAAGGTGGCGTGGGCGCAGGTTTTGGGTAAGCGCCTGGATACCGGAGAACCCGCCGGTTACCTGGAAGCCATACTCGAGTATGCATGGAATGACCCTGCGCTTAAAACAGTGATAGAAACTTTCTACAAAAAAAATCGGCAGTAGGCTGTACCAGCAGGCTGATAGGGCTACTTTCTGGCCGGTAAGCGCTAAGCGCCGACCGGCCTGTTTTTTAGGGGACCTCTAAAAACATCAGTTCTTAGCGGTTTTCCTTACAAAACAAAGCGTTTTCGGCCGAAAACGTAAGGGAACCTTAAAAACCATAGGGTTTTTGAGGTTCCCATTAGTCCACGGTGATGGATTTACTTACGTTCTTCGGAGCGTCCGGGTGCACGCCATGGCCTTTAACGCCCAGCTTGTCCAGCTTGGTCATTTTGATGACGGACATGCGGTACGCAAGGTACTGCAGAGCCGCGGCGGCGGAGAACACGAACAGGAAGCGGTCCGCACAATCCGGCAGCCAGACGGTTGCGTATCGGTAGCGATCGTCGCCGGCCGGAGCGCCGACGACGGCGGCTTCCAGGTCAGCTCTTTTTTCGGCAAACAGGATGATGTCCGCCCCGCGGATTTTGTGGGTGTGAATCTGGCTGATGGTAATGCGCGCGTCGCGGTCGTCCGGCGGACAGACGAACACAAGCGGGTAATTGGAAAATAACGCTTCTAGCGCATCCGGATGCGTGCGGAAGTATTCGGTTCCGCTTGTGTCTTTGGCTGCGCCAGCGGAAAGCGCGGCCTCTACCGCTTTTTCTATGTCCTCAAGCCCGAATACCGTATTTTTGCCCAGTATGGTGTTCGGGCCGTGCTTGAACTCCGCGCTGTCGTAGCCTTCCGAGTGGTTGAGCGCAACCTCACGTATCTTGAGGGCGCCTTCCTTGGCCAGTCCGATAAGGCCGGTTCCCAGAATGTGTATGGATGGCCTCTGGGCAAGCATAGCGGCTGCCTTGTCTATCGACTGGGCAGATTCCGACAGGGTGCGGTTGATCAATGTAGCCGCTTGGGCCAAATGATCGCGGGTTTTTCCGGCATCTTGGCTGAATGCGCTTGCGAGAACATACAGCACCGCAAGCTGGCTCATGAAGGATTTGGTCGCCGCAACGGCGGTTTCCGGTCCGCACAAGAGCGGAAGGTAAAAATCCGATAACTCCTGCGGTATTCGGCTGTTCTCGTTGTTCACAAGGGCAACGCGGCGTATGCCTGGTTTTGCGTCTTTTGCGTCCTGCAAGATGTCCACCAGGTCCTTGGTTTCGCCGGACTGGGATATGGCGATTATCATGTCCCGATCGTTTATGCTGTTGATGTATGAGCCGCGGAACAGGCCAGGGTTGCAGGGGTACAGGGGAATAGTGGCCAGACCGTCAAAGAAATACGCCGCTATCAGCGCGGCGTGGTATGAGGTTCCCGACGCAAGTAGATATACCTTTCCGCCTGCACCGTGTACTTCCTGTATCATATCCACGAGATGGCGGGTGCGTTTCATAATCTGTCTGCGCTTGAGCCACACGGCGGCCATGTCCAGGACCGCAAGCGTCCGGCTGTGGCCCGGAACGGCTCGCGAAAGCTCGGTTAAAAGCGCTGCATCGTCGGAATAGTAGCTTGATCCGTGTGAAGCAATGATAGCAAGTGCGGACGGGGCTTTGCTTAGGGCATCGTTGATCGCGTGGAAAGCCTGGCTTTCCATGAGCGCTTGTAGGGCGGCCGGCGCGTCCTGGAGCTTGCCTGACATCATCGTGCCTGCTTCTTCCATAACTGCCTTTACCGCGTCTTTCCGCAGGTTGAAGACATCGCACACGGGTTCCGTCGTCCTGTCGTCAAAGTAATAGCGGGCTACCTCGTCCAGGTTGGCCGGGGATGAGCGTATTTCCTGCTCCATGTAGTGCTTGTAGCGCGGGTCCAGGCCGGTATCGCGTACGTTGAGCCTTGACCGCCGGAGGGCTGGCTGGGAGAATCTCAGTTCGCCATCAAGTGTGAAAACAATATAACGGTCATGCGTGTACCACAGGCCTTCGCCCTCGGACAGCGGAATGAGCTGCCTTGTTTTTGCGAGTACCGAGCTAAGGTCGCTGGATACCACGATAAATGAACCGTCGCCGTCTTCGCCAAGACCTGCATACAGTGAAGAGCCTGATTTTATGGCAAAACAGCCGGCAAGTTGGGGGTCGGCCACAGCTGCCGCATACGAGCCTTCGGCTTCGGCTTCCGCTTTTCGTATCGCGTCAGCCATGAGAACAACGCCATCGGGTATGTCCTGTATGCCGGCTTCCTGCGCTGCTGCCTTGCCCCTGGCAATGACCTCGCCTGGATGTGCAAGGTTTGCGGCGTAGTGGTGTTCCGCCAGGTGCACGATGATCTCGCCGTCGTTGTCGGAAACCACACGGTGCCCGCGGCGGGTAAGCTCGGCCTTGAGCGTGTCGGTATTGGATATGTTGCCGTTGTGCGCGCCGAGCAATTCCAGTTTGCAGTGTACATGGTGCGGCTGGCTGTTCGCGTAGTCGACCGCGCCGTAGGTTGCCCATCGGACCTGGCCGATAAAACGCTGCCCCTTGTACGACGGAATGGACAGCTCTCGGGTTACCACGCTCGGGGCTCCGACTTTTTTGGCGACAACTATGCTTTTGTCTTTTCCGATAAAGCCTGCGCCTGTGGAATCGTATCCCCGGTATTCCAGCCGTTTGAGCAGCTCGGTTGCTTCCCTGCCCATTCCGGTAGTTTCGTCCCTGTAAACAAGCGATACTATTCCGCACATATATGACTCCCGTCCATGTAGCTGTGTTTGATAGGTTTGAGTATATCCGGCCACAGGCGTTTTTGGCTAGCAAGAGCGGTAATTGCTATCCATGCGTTGCGAGCGTATACTGCTTCTATGAAGTACCGCATATTTCCCAAGATCCCGGGCATTTCCGTTTCCGCGCTTGGCCTGGGCTGCATGCGTTTGCCGGTGGTGGATAATGACCCTGGACGCATTGACGAAGAGCTGGCCATGGCTACGGTGCAGGCAGCTTTGGATGCAGGCATTAACTATATCGATACAGCCTGGCCGTATCACCGGGAGCAGAGCGAGCCCTTTGTTGGCCGAGCAATTGAACGGCTTGGCGTGCGATCGTCCGTGCTCGTCGCGTCAAAATCGCCTGTATGGCTAGTAAAAGAAGAAGGCGACTGGGACCGTTACCTGGACGAGCAGCTTAAACGCCTGCGCACCGACCACATTGATTTTTACCTGATGCACGCGTTGTCGCAATCCCGATGGGAAACCATTGTTGGCAAGAATGGCATACGCTTTTTGGAACGGGCAAAAGCGGATGGCCGCATACGGCATGCGGGCTTTTCGTTCCACGATTCGTATTCCGTTTTTGAAACCATCGTGAACGCATGGGACGGCTGGGAGTTCTGCCAGATTCAGTTTAACTATATGGACGGTGATTACCAGGCGGGCGCACAAGGCCTGGCTCTTGCGGAAGCCAAAGCCCTTGGCGTGATTTGCATGGAACCGCTGCGCGGAGGCGCTTTGGCAAAAGTTCCCGACGGGGTAAAAGCGATACTCGCTTCCTGGGGCAAGCCGCGCATGGCGGCCGAATGGGCATTGCGCTACGTGCTGGACCGCCAGGAGATTGTAACCGTTCTTTCCGGCATGGATAGGCCCGACCAGGTGTGGGAAAACGCTGCGGTCGCTTCGTCGGTTCTGCCGAACACGATGCTGGACGGAGAGCACGCCGTTTTGGAAAAAGCGCGCGACTGGTTCCGTGCCCGCATGCAGGTTCCGTGCACAACCTGCGGCTACTGTAAGCCATGCCCTGAAGGCGTTTCCATTCCGGAGATTTTCGAGCAGTGGAACGCAGCGAGCATGTATGGCGGCGAGGATGCTAAACGTGCTTGGTACAAAAGCATGTACAAGGAAAAAAACTGCGGCGCTGACCGCTGTGTGCGCTGCGGAGCCTGCGTTCCCCGCTGCCCTCAGGGCATAGACATACCGGAGCGCCTGGCAAAAGCCAGGGATTTTTTGGACCGGTAGGTTTTGGTGCGTAGCCTTCTCCCGACGGCAGTGCCATGAGCTCCCAACTAAAACCCGGGCGCGGTCTTGGAGCAGCGCTCCTTCTGGTTCTGTTGCCGCTGGTGCTTCTGTTCTGGAGCTTTCTGTCCAAAACCCTTGCAAGCGCTGCCCTAAGCGATGCTGCCACGGCGCTGGCTGCCATCATGAACCAGGCAGACCGGCTGGCCAATGATCTGGACCTTGAGTTAAGTTTTCTCGATGCCGTCTTCCAGCGGACATTGCTGTCGCCGGCTGCCCGGCTCGCGGCTCCGCTTGAATCCTACCGACTGGAAGCCCGATGGCCGGACTCGGTAAAGTCCATTCAGGTTGTCGACGCCGCAAGCCCGGTCGCGCCGGACCTTGCGATGTTCGCTTCGTTGTCGCGCGTGCTCAGGATAGAGCGCGTTTGGGCAGACGGCCCGGACGCTCCGGCTACCTATCGGGCTCTCGTAGCGGTGCTGGACGAAAACTGTCTAACCCAGCAGGTTTTTCCCGATCTAGCCCAATCGTATTTCGGAGAAGGCTCCGGTTTCGAGCAATACGCGGTAACCGTCCGAGATTCCGACGGAGAACTTAGGTTTTCCACCGCCGGGATGGGCGATCCGGCGCCGGATTTTGTGCGGCCGCTGTTGCGCGATGTAGGGCGCTTTGATGTGGCTCGGTTCTATTCCACGTTCTCCCCGCGTTCCATGCAGCGAGACGACCCGGTTGCTTTCAGAGCCGGCGAAATCACTTTTCCCGGCGCTGCAAATCCGGCAACGGGAACAGTGCCCGCGATAGACCGCTACCGTTTCCAGGTAAGCGAGTCTGCAGGCTGGACGCTGGAAGTGAGCCATCGGGGATCCACGATAGAAGAAGCCGAACGCATGCAGGCCAGGCTGTGGTCGCTGGCGGTTTTGTGCTTTTTGGGCATACTGTACGGTTCCCTTGCAATGCTCTACCTGTCGGCAAGACGGACGGCGGGCCTTGCGTCCAGCGAACGGGCGTTTGTGGCCAGCGTTACGCACGAACTGAAAACGCCCATTGCTATAGCCCTGTCGGCCGGAGAGAATCTGGCAAAGGGCATCGTGCCGCCGGACAGGGTAAGCCAGTACGGCGAGACCGTAGCGCGGGAAGCTCGTAGGCTGAGCGGCTCGGTGGAGCGCATGCTTACCCTGGCGGGCTTGGAGTCCGCACAGCACCTTGCAAGCGGCGAGGCGGTGAACCTGGCGGAAGCCGCCCAAACGGTAATGGCGAGGCTGTCGGCCTTTGCATCGTCAAAGGGCGCTTCCTTCGAGTTTGCGTACAGCCGGCGTGCCATCGTGGACGGTTCTCGGGTGCTGGTGGAATCCGCGCTGGAAAGCGTCATGAGCAACGCGGTAAAATATGCGGGCGGAACCATACGGCTTGCCGTACACGAAACAACGCGACGCGGAAGAAGTTATGCTGTATTCACCTGTTCTGATTCCGGCCCCGGCATGTCCAGGCAGGATCGTGCGCGGGCTTTCGATCCGTTCTGGCGCGGGCGCGCTTCGTCGGGCCAGGACGGCACCGGAGTCGGTCTGTATCTAGCCCGACGCATTTGCGCGATGCACGCTGGGCACGCAAAACTTCGTTGTCCGCCGGAAGGCGGTACGGTGTTAGAATTGAGTTTTAGGAGTTTTGTATGAGCAGCCGGACCATATTGCTCGTAGAGGACGAACCCGGGCTTGTGCTTACGCTCAGCGATCTTTTGCAGGCCGACGGTTGGAGCGTCATCCACCGCGGCGACTACAAAAGCGCGAACGCTGCTGTAAAAACCGGGCTTGGCGATCTTGTTATTCTCGATATCATGCTGCCCGGCGGATCGGGTTTGGATATCCTCAAGGACATGCGCGAGCGCGGCGACAACAGGCCGGTGCTTATGCTTACCGCACGGGCTACCGTTCCCGAGCGAGTGCAGGGCCTTAAGCAGGGCGCCGACGACTATCTGCCAAAACCATTCGATTCCACGGAGCTGCTTGCCCGCCTGGAAGCCTTATCCCGAAGAAGCGCTCCGCAGCCGGTACAGGAGCAGAAAACGCCGGGCATCATACGGTTCGGCGATATCGAGATAGAAACCGGCCGGGCCGAGGTGCGCAAGGACGGCCTGCCTCTGCCCCTGACCGTGCAGGAATACCGCCTGCTCGTGTTTCTGGCAGACCATCCGGGCAAAACCGTATCGCGGCAGCGGCTTTTGGAAAAAGTGTGGGGCTACGATTCGGATGTGGAAAGCCGAACGGTGGACGTGCATGTATCATCGCTCCGGCAGAAATTAGGCGATGACCCCAGCCGGCCGCGCTGGATAGTAACCGTGCGAGGCTTTGGCTACCGGCTGGAGCTGTAGCCCGCGGGCTGTATAACCCGCGGTATGTTACAAGTAAATCACAAGGCTCCGCCGGCCAGGATGGGTAGCGCTATGAAATTGCCCACAGCCCCGAATAGGCTGGACAGGAAAAACACCAACAGTATGTGCGTTACCTTGTTCCGGTAAAATCCCTTAATGGTGGATGCGTCGGTGGACAGGTTCTGGAAATCTTTTACGGAAGGTTTTCTAAGCCATGCTTCCGTAAGACCGGAAAAAAAGCCTACGGCTACCAGCGGGTTAAGCGTGGCAATGGGAGCCGCCGCAAACGATACCAGTATGGTAAGCGGATGCGCCATGCATACAAGGCTGCCTACGGCCGCCAGGGAGCCGTTCCACAGGAGCCACTGGCCAAGCATGGCAAGGCTGGCTTTCGCTCCTGCATTAAAAAAACCTAACGCGATAAGGCCGACGATAAGCGCCGGAATCAGGTAGCCGGCCGATTTTGCGAAAAAGCCGGGCGGCGGCACCGTTTCCAGGTCCGACACGTCTGCTTGCACTTCGCCAGAAGCTAGTCGGGCAAGCCAGGCTTCCACGCCGGGGGCGTGCCCGGCTCCTATGACGGCAACCACGCGCTGGCCGCTGGATGCCCATATCTTGCTTGCCAGGTATCGGTCCCGCTCGTCGATGAGCACTTCCTTTACGCTCGGCAGGTAGTTAGCAAGTTCGCCCATCATCTCGTCCAGCTCGGATCGCTGTTTAAGCCGCTCGATCTCTGCCTGGCTGGGTTTTTCGTTGGACAAGGCGCTGCCTACCAGCTGGGCTACCAGTTTTGCCTTGTTCCAGAAATTGGACTTTCCCCAGGCGCGGCGCAGGGTAGCCTGAACGTCGCGGTCGCAGAATGACCATGCGATGCCGGATTTTTCCGCAGCGCGCACGGCGGCGAGCATTTCCTCGCCGGGTTTCATGTCCGCATCCGCGCCCATTTTACGCTGGAACGACGACAGCGCAAGGTTGGCCAAGAGCAGGAAGGCGCGGCCTTCCTTGATGATCTTGACGATATCCATTTTCTCCCATGCGTCGGGGGCGGTCATGGATCGATAGCGTGCTTCGTCCAGTTCTATGCACACTCGGTCCGGCTGTTCCTGCTCGATGACTCGTTCCACCTCATTGGCGCTTTCCCTGGATACGTGCGCCGTTCCGATTATGGCAAAGCGGCGACCGGCCAGCTCGATGATACGGACCGATTCGCTTGTGTGCGGGATTGCAGTATCACTCATTTGGAACCCAACGCAAGCAGATCCGCTTCCGCCATGCGCCGTTCTATGGTCAGCGCGCCTTTCAGTTCCATACATAGGGTCAGGTAGATGCGCGCAAGATCGGTCTTGCCCTTGCCCAGCCAGTAGGAGCCCATGTAAAAGAGAAGGGCGGACTTGACGTCGGGGGATTTTTCCGCAGAAGCTTTGAGTTCGAGTTCCGCCGCGTTGTCCAGCTGGTCGTACACCATGCGCAGCGCCAGCCAATGGGTAGGCTGTTTTTCCTTGTCGATGCGCGCAAGCTGCTTGCCGGCGAATTCCTTTGCCGCTTTGGCGTCGCCGGAGCGCAGAAGGGCCAGGCCGGCCGCCACCAGGTATTCCGCCGTCTCCGACGAATAACCGGATGCCGTTGCAAAGTAGGAAGCCGCTTCTTTGAACATGCCCAGACGGTAGGCCAGCACGCCGGCCGATTCAAACGCGTACCAGTATTCAGGGTATATTTTTATGACTTTTAGGTAATCGTCCAGCGCAAGCCTGTCCTGGCTGGATGCTTCGTACACGCTTGCCCTGTACACGTATGCAAGGAAGTAGGTGTCGTCCAGCTCGATGGACTTGGAAAAATCCGCAAGCGCTTCCTGGCTAAGGCCTGTATCCATGTACAGCTTTCCGCGTTCCAGGTATGCCCATGATGAAGTCGGGGCAAGGCGTATGGCTTCGTCCAGATCCTTTGCGCAATCCTCGTAGCGGCCTATCTGGTAGTATATACGGCTTCGGTCCAGGTAGACGCGCGGGTCTGTAGGCTCCGCTGCCATGGCGGCTTCTACGGAAGCAAGCGATCCCTTCATGTCGTCCCTGCGGTACTGGACGCGGCCCAGGCCGAGGAGGGCGTCCACATGCTGGGGCTGGGCTGCGATGGCTGCCCGGTAGCTGGTTTCCGCGGCTTTGTAGTCTTTCTGGTCATAGTACAGGTCGCCCATCGATGCGAGCGCGTCGGTATTGGCGGGCTCCAGGGCAAGGACGGCGGACAGCGCGTCTTTTTGTCCTTTGCTGTTACCTTTGTATTGCTCGATTTCCGCAAGCACGAGCCATGCGTCTATGTTGTCCGGAGCCGCCAGGGTTTCCGCGGCTGCGACGTTCTGTGCTTCGTCTGATCTTCCCATGGACAACAGCACGCCGGCACGCAGTACCGGGTAGTCCCGGTTGGTCGGATTCCCGGCAGCCAGGGCTGCAAGCCGGGGCTCTGCACCTGCCAGGTCGCCGGTTTCGATCTGCCGGTAGATGGCTTCCATTTCCATTAGCTCGCGCTCCGCTTGGCTAAGGCCGGCAGGTCCGGGCTTGGAATCGGGCGCGCCTACGCAGGACAAGGCGGATATACCCAGCGCCACTACGGCGAGGAAAGATACGATACGGATTGCATTTCGCATGGTTGCTCCTTGCGGCCAAGGATGGCGGCCGGGTAGGGAAGGCGCGAAGCGCCACAGTACATTTTCTGCGATGGTACCCGGTTTGCGCCGTCTTCGCAAGCTACGGCTTTTGCCGTGGTTGCCCTTTTCGCTCCCGACCGTATATAGTTTCACAAGCATGAAAACTACAACCCTTGGCCGGGCCGCTGGATACGGCGCTCTGTATCTTGCTGCCTTCGTGCTTATCGTATTGATACAATTCCCGGCGGCCGGACCGTCTACCGTTTCTGCAGGCGGACTTACCCTGCGTACCGCCCCCGGGCCGGACGGCAAAGGCCTGCGCCTTGCGGAGCTGAGTGCTGCAGGGCTTAGCCTGTTGTTCTCGGAACGATTGCCGCTGCGCTATCTGGATGCTTCGGGCAAGGAACACAGCGCGGCTCCGGCTTCCGCGTCGCTTGGCGAACGGGGCGGAAACATACTGTTTGAGGATAATTCAAAGCTGCAGGTTTCTGTGTCTTCGGACGGTTCCGTGTCCTGGACGCTGTCCACGCCGGTCAAGGTAAAATCCGTCGAGCTAAAGTTCGAGCATGCCCGCGGGGCGCGTATCCTGCCGCCGGCCGATGACGGCCTGCCCCGGGTGAGCGCAGGCCAGCTTACCTACGTCCTGGACGGTTTTGCTCCCGGAACCGAGCTTGGCGAGCTTGCCATGATAGTAGCCCGCGGATTGCCAAGGCCCATAGTAGCCACGCCGGTAGCTTCCGGGCAGGGCAGCCAAGGCGCACAGTTTCTTGCGCAAAAAGCCATGGACCCGGCCGCCTGGGATAGTTTGATAGCCAGCTGGCGGGATAAAGCCTGGGCGGGCTTGTCAGGCCCTGCTTTGTCTGCAGACAAGGCGTTGTGGAAACTCCAGGACGGCGCGGAACGCTTTGACGAATTGTCTTTTATGGCATACATGGCAGAGGCGATGCGGCGCGGAAGAACAGCGGACGCTCAGGCTATGGTCCAGACTGTCTGCGCAAACCACCTGGAAAAAATAAGCTGGATGGCCGTTCCATTTGCCGGCAGAAGCGCGGCTGCCATGGGCGCTTTCGAGCAGCAAACGCTGGCGGAAATAAAAGAAACCGAGCGCATGGTGCTGGCCAAAGACCCGGCGCTGTTCTGGAAGAGCGGACTGATGCCCTTCCTGTTCGACCGTGCGCCCTACGCCCTTGCCCAGGAAGTACTGTCCTTGGCGCGTAGCGCCGAGCCGTCTCCGACAAGCATCGTGCAGGCGCTTCGGGTACTCAAAGCATACCTGGACACCCGCAATTACCTGCCGGAAGCAGAGAATCCCTTCGTAAAAGCCCAGGACCTGGCAGACCGCGTCATAGCCCCGGCTGTGCGTAAAGCCGGCTCGGCGTATTTCCTGGAAACCTCTTCCGGCGGCGCATGCGACCTGCTGGTTGGCATAGAAACTGGCATGGCCCTCATACAGCTGGGCGAGGTTTCCGGAAAGAGCATATACACTGGCATTGGGCAAAGCTTGGTGGCCGGAGCCCTGGAAAAAGCAAACGCGGACGGTTCTATCCCCAGGCAGGTGTCGGTGCGTGACGGTATAGCCCACGCGATGGCCGAAATGGTCGGGGCGGAAACCGTATATCCGCTGGTCGCTTCGTCGCCCTACTACCCGAAAGTGGTTAGCTTCTTTAAGG
>JAKQNL010000344.1 GCA_029565815.1 Spirochaetota bacterium
GTCGACAAGATCATCAACATAGATCAGAGCCCCATAGGCCGCACCCCGCGCTCCAACCCGGCCACCTACGTGGGCGTGTTCACAGCCATACGCGACCTGTTTGCGGAATTGCCGGAATCCAAGGCGCGCGGATACAAGCCTGGGCGTTTCAGCTTTAATGTTCGCGGCGGCCGCTGCGAGCACTGCCAGGGCGATGGCACCCTGCGCATAGAGATGCAGTTTCTGCCCGACGTGTACGTAACCTGCGAACATTGCAACGGTAAGCGCTTCAACAACGAAACCCTGGATGTTCGCTGGAAGGGCAAGAACATAGCGGAAGTGCTGGACATGACCATAGAAGAAGCCGCTGTGTTTTTTGAAAAAGTACCGCAGATAGCGCACCGCATGAACACGCTCTTGTCGGTCGGACTTGGCTACATACAGTTGGGCCAGTCCGCACTCACGTTGTCCGGCGGCGAAGCCCAGCGCGTAAAACTAGCCTTCGAGCTTGCAAGGCGCGCAACGGGACGCACGGTGTATTTTATGGACGAGCCGACCACGGGCCTGCATTTTGCCGACGTCAAGCAGCTTATGGAAACCATCCAGCTCCTTGTGGACACCGGCAACACGGTGGTCATGATAGAGCATAACCTCGATGTTATAAAGCAAGCCGACTGGATACTGGATCTTGGACCAGAAGGCGGTGCCAAGGGTGGCACTATCGTGGCGCAGGGCCGGCCCGAGGATATAGTCACAGTGAAAAACTCCTGGACTGGCAAATACCTCAAAGCGATGCTGTAGGCTTTTTGCGCACAAGGGGGAGCTACGCTACTGCCCGCGCATGTATGTGCGCCGTTTACAAGAACGGCTTTCAGCATATATCATGGCGGTATATGCGTAAAAACGCCTGGGCCCTGTGGGCATTCTGTTTTGTGCTGCTCTGGCCCGCTATGGCCCAGGAAACGCCGCCCGCGCCCCCTGCACCGACTGCACCGCAGGAGCCGCCCGCCGGTTCGGCCGCAGAAACTCCCCGGGACCTGACGCAAGAAACGCTTGGCCTAGACATAGCCACGGCGGATTGGACATCCCTCGTGTCCTGGGTGCGCTCACTTGGGCTTGCAGAAGACGGCGGGGCCCAGGATCTTCGCCAACGGCTCTATACCCACTACGGCGTCGTTTCCCCGCCACAACCAGAACTGTCCAAGCGCACCATAGTCATAGAATCCGCCGACAGCACCAGCTACCTATCCGCGCAAGAAGGCTCGCAGGCGTATATACGCTTTGCAGGCGGCGTGTCCCTGGTCATCAAGGACGACGAACGCGGGGAGACTATACGGCTAAGCGCCGATGAAATACTGTATAACCCCGATGCGGGTATTGTATCTGCCCGCGGCTCCGTGTTGTTCGAGCGTAAGGGAAGCCAGGGCACAGAATGGTTTAAAGGCGGGTTGTTGGATTTAGACCTGGAAAGCCAGGAAGGCATGTTCCTGGATGGTCGATCCGAGCGGGGTAGCGCCCAGGACAGGCTTACGTTTCGGGCTGACGACATAGCCAGCAAGGGTTCCGGTGTGCTCGCTTTTACCGACGGCATTATCAGTTCCTGCGACGAAGATAGGCCGCACTATTCCATACGGGCGTCCAAAATCTGGATACTGGGCGGCAACGAATGGGCCATACTCAACGCAACCCTGTCCGTTGGCGAAGTGCCCGTGCTGTATCTTCCTTTTTTCTACTACCCCGGTGAGGAAATCGTGTTCCATCCGGTGTTCGGCTACCGGCCGCGCGAAGGGCGTTTTGTCCAGACCACCACATACCTGCTGGGTGAAAAATCGCCTAAAGACCAGGATATCAGCCTGTTTAAGTTAAGCGAGTCCGATGGCGGGGCTCGGGAAGTGCGCGGCGTGTTTTTGCGTTCAACAGGAGAAGCCGCAAAGCCTGCAAGCTCGAATTTTGTAAAGATCATGGCAGACCTGTATGCAGGCCTTGGCACGTTTGCAGGCGTTCAGGCAAAGCTGGACAGTGCAGGTCCTTTTAGCGCTGTAAGTGCATTTTTGGGGCTTGGAGTAAGCCGTTCCCTGTTTCCTCTGGCAGGCGGCACATATTCGCCGTTTGCAGAGGCTAGCGACTGGCAAAGCCAATGGAACCAGTCCGTTCTGTTAGGTTCTTCATTGCCCATTCGCTATGCCCTGGAGCTGTCCGCTCGGCTTAAAGTTGGACCTGTAGCCTTTGGCTTTTCCCTGCCCTTGTACAGCGACCCGTTTTTTGACCAGGATTTCAGGGACCGTTCCGAGGATATGGCCTGGCTCAAATTCCTTAAGCAGGACAAGGCGGACAGCGCTGCCCCGTCCAAGAAAAGCTCGTTTTCCGACCGTATCGATATACAGCTATCCATTCCGACCTCTGGCCTGCCTGTATGGCTGTCCACCCTGTCTGTCGGGCGCCTGTCTTCCCAGCTGGATTGGGCAAGCAAGGCTTCCAGGCCCGTACCGGCTACCCAGCCGGAGCTTAGTTTGTATAACGCAGATCCATCCAGGGAATTCTTTTATCCGCTTAAGCTGACCCTTCTGGATACAAGCATGAGCTTGGGCGGAACCTTACTGCGCTTGCCTTTGGCGGAAAAAGCTCGAGCGCCGGCGCCTGGCTCTGCAGGCTCGGATGAATTTCCCCTGCCAGAGCCTGTTGCGCCCTGGGCTAGTGAAAAACCTCAAACGCCGGTGCAGAAGCCCGACGCCCAGGCCGTTAGCCCGGGGCTTGCCACCACCGCGGAACTAAGCCAGCCGTCCTTCTCGCCGCCGCCGCTTGCTAAGGCGCCGGCCGTGGGCAAAGAGGCCGAACCATCCATGTCGATAAGCTGGAGCATGAATCCCCAGGGCCGATGGGACGTCTTGTTTTTAGACCCGGCATGGCTCGTGCCGTCCGATATAGACTGGCGCATCAAGTACGAACTGCGATCGTTCCGGACAAGCGGCGCGCTGTCGCTTGGCGCGCAGTACCCGGCTTCTCTTCTGGACTGGAAGTTGAACCTGAGCGGCTCTACCCAGGCACAGTGGCACGCAAACCCAAGCAGCGACAGCAGCGTCGTCAGCGCAGCCGACTTGGACCGATGGAAGCTGGAAGACGCCCGGTATCGCAGCGACAGGCTGGCAGCCGCCTTGTCCTTGCGGGCAACGCCCTTTGCGTCTTCGTGGATGTGGAGCGCAAGCTCG
>JAKQNL010000356.1 GCA_029565815.1 Spirochaetota bacterium
AAAGAATGCTACAAATGCCAGAAGAAGAGCGCGGAAGCTAGTCCGCCTGGTGAAGAGATGCATTGGTTCCCCTTTCCAATGAGGTTTCGGCACAATGCCAACCTCGGGAGGTTAGTCGGTTTCCCGCCCAGCCCATTGACCGTAGGTCCATGCGCTAGCGCGTACAGGACCTTACGGTTCGGAGTGTATGGTTGCCCGCCATAAGGCGAGTGCCGCCAGTTTTCCCGGCGGCATGGCAATACTACCCTGCAGCTTCGGTTTTGGTCAAAGGGGCCCATAAGTTAAAAACCGGGCATGTCGTATAGGCCGCCTGCGTTCACGACATGCTTAAAGCCGGCCATGGATAAAAGTCGCGCAGCATAAGCGCTTCTTGCGCCGGAAGCGCAATACAGGACCAGCGTTTTTTGCTTGTCGCCAAGGTCGGCTAGCCGAGCCTGTATCTCGTTTACCGGAATGTTAAGCGCTCCGTCATAATGTTCGTCCGAAAACTCTTCTGCGCTCCGAACATCCACGACAGTAGCTCCTGCCTTGATAAGGGCTTCAATTGAATCTGCCATAAAATTCTCCTTATAAAACTATCACAGGCTAACCGTATCCAGCAATGAAAGGCTTATTGCGCCGCCGGATATGTTTTTCACAACACGCTGTTTGTCCTTGGAGAGCGAGCGAAGCGCAATGTGGCTTTCATAGCCAGCTCTGGATAAAAGAAGTATTGGTCCAGCTGGAAGCTCATCCTTGCGCCACAACAGCTCATCAAGCGGAATATGGATAAAATCTGCCAGCGGAAGCTTTCGCTTTTCTCCATTGGTACGCACGTCGATAACGGTTGCGAGTTTTTCCGTGTGGAGTTTCCAGGCTTCCTGTGCCGAAACGAGTGGCGCATAACCTGATTGGTCGTTTTGGGCAGCGAATGCGGCCATATTCATAGGGTCGTTCGCCGCTCCGTATGGTGGCGCGTATGCAAGGTCTAGCTCCGCAAGGTCATCTATGGTTAGGTTGCCAGCCAAAGCAGTGGCAGCAACATCGATACGCTTATCGGCTCCTTGTGGGCCGAAAGCCTCGGCGCCCACAAGGCGGCCCGTGGATTTTTCATACACAATTTTTAGGCTCAGTTCCTGTGCGCCGGGGAAATAGCCAACATGGTGGTTTCTGTGTACCACCGATACGCCAACGTCCAAACCCAAGGCTTTGGCCGCTTTTTCCGATAAGCCTGTTTGCGCAAACGTATCGTCCAGGGCTTTGAAAATGCTGGTACCCTGGGCCCCACGATATTCCATGGAAAAGCCAAGAGCATTACTTGCGGCTATACGGCCTTGGCGGTTAGCAGGCCCTGCAAGTGGAACACGCACCGCTTTTCCAGAAACACGGTGCTGTATTTCGATCATATCGCCAGCAGCCCAAATGTGCTCATCCTCTGTACGAAGGTACTTGTCGACCAGAAGGCCGCCACTTGCGCCTACGGAAAGTCCCGATGCTTGGGCCAGTGCGGTGTTTGGTTTTACGCCAGCGGACACAAGCACAATATCCGCTTGCACCGTATCTCCGTTGTCCAGCGTAACGCTATCCGTGCCTATGGCTTTCACCGAATGGCCGGTAACAACGCGCGCCCCCGCTTTCTGAAAGCTTTGGGCTATCATAGCCCCGAACTCCGGGTCGGCAGGCGGCATGATGTGCTGTGATAATTCTATAATACTGGTGGAAAGGCCGCGCTTAATGAAGGCCTCGGCTGCTTCAAGGCCTATAAATCCACCGCCAACCACAACGGCAGACTTTGGATTGTGTTCCTGTATATAGCTGTGTATTGCATCCATGTCGTGTAAGGTCCACAGCTTAAATACATGCTTGCCATCAAGTCCGTCCATGGGCGGAACAAAGGGGCTGCCGCCCTGGGCAAGAATGAGTGAATCATAGGGAAGGCTGTACGAACCTTCTGGTCCTTCTACGCTTACGGTTTGTTTGGCTCTGTCGATTGAGCTTGCACGGGTTTTAAGGAGCACATCCACGCCGTATCGGGCTTTGAAGCCTTCTGGCGTTTGCAGAATGAGCGATCCGCGTTTTTCTATATCGCGCGAAATAAAGTAGGGTAGGCCGCAGTTTGCAAATGACACATAGGAGCCTGCTTCTACAATGGTGATCGATGCATTAGGATCGATGCGCCGAGCCCTGGCGGCCGCTGTCGCACCGGCTGCTACTCCGCCAATAATCACCAGCTTCTGAATTTGTTTTTCCATGAGCCCCTCCATTTGTATATCAATATATATGAAAATTGATATGTAGTCAAGCTCGGTAAATATATGATTGACCTACTCTGTTAATCGCCCTATTGTATCACCGTGAGCGCCTTCGGGGCTTACGAAAACCGGCCGTAAGGCGGGAGTGATCCGATAGGTAGCTACCTGTTCGGCAGCGCAGATTAGGGGGAAACTGTGATAGAAGTGCGGCATGTTTCTAAAGCCTACAGTTCCGTACAGGCTGTAAACGATCTTGGCTTTATTGTTAAACCCGGCGAGATTTTCGGCCTCATTGGCCCGAACGGAGCCGGCAAGTCTACGACCATTCGCATGATCATGAACATCATTGCGCCGGATTCCGGAGAAATACTTATTGACGGCAAGCCCATGCGGCCATCTGACAAGGCGCGCATAGCGTACCTGCCGGAAGAACGCGGCTTGTACAAAAAGCTCACGGTCATAGACATGCTCTGCTACCTTGCTGAGCTTAAAGGCGTTGATCGACGCAGGTCGGTACCGCTTGCTTTGGATTGGTTACGTCGCTTTGGCCTAGACGGCTGGGCTAGCCGAAAAATAGAAGAGCTATCTAAGGGTATGGCCCAAAAAGTGCAGTTTATTGGCACGGTCTTACACGATCCGGACATTTTGCTTTTTGACGAACCCTTTTCCGGGCTGGATCCCTTATCGCAAGACATGCTCCTAAAAACCCTTTTGGAGCTACGCGCAGCTGGAAAAACCATTATGTTTTCCACGCATATCATGGATCACGCAGAGAAAATTTGTGAACGCATCTTCCTTATGAATAAGGGAGCTGAGCTTTGTTCGGATAGCTTGGCCGAGCTTAAATCCGGCTACGGCTCTCCGGTGGCTACGGTGGAGTACGATGGCGACGCTTCTTTCGTGGCGGATTTGCCTTTTGTAACGGCTCTACGCTCCTTCCCGCGCCTGCTGGAAATCGAGTTAGCTTCCCCGGATGATTCGATCGGGCTCCTAAAAGTTTTGGCTGGCAGGGTACGGGTCCGACGATTTGAACTTTTAGAACCGAGTTTGCATTCCATTTTCTTAAAGCTAGTTGGCGCGAACGGCGAAGAAAAAACGGAGGCAATCCATGCGTAAGTTCCTGGCTGTAACGCGGCACGAGTTCAAGAAAGCTGCTGCGAATAAAACCTTTGTTATCATAACTATACTTGGTCCGTTTCTGCTTTTGGCAGTAACCGTGCTTCCGACGCTTTTTAGTAACGATGCAGCAAGCGTGTCCGGAGGAAAGCCCATAGGCGTTATCGCTTCGACGGATGCGTTGTGGGAACAGCTGTCTACAGGCTTACAAGCCGCCGGCTTGGAAAGTGCACGAGTTACAGATCCGGTAAACGGCAAGGCCGCAGTTCTGGAAGGATCCTATGCAGCCCTGGTGGAACAAGGAGCCTTGTGGCCGGACGAACCCTGCCGTTTTTATTCGCGGTCGGGAACAGACATGGTGGTGTACAGCGCTATAGCTTCCGTTCTGGATTCATACGCGATGGAATTGCGCATGGGCCAGCTAGGCCTTAGCCAGGATCAGGCACGGCTACTGTTAAGCAAACCGGGTATGTCCATGGTTAAGCTTGGCCATGATAGCAGCGAGGAAGAAAAGCAGGAACAGGATTTTCTGGCCATACTCATGACCAGTTTAAGTTTTGTCATGGCCTTGTACATGACGGTGCTTCTATACGGCCAGATGATAGGCCGATCGGTTGTTCTGGAAAAAACCAACAAGACGGTGGAGATCATGCTGTCGAGCATCTCATCCAAAGCGCTCATGTTCGGTAAGATTGTTGGCCTAGGAATGGCAGCCCTTGTGCAATACGGCGTCTGGATGCTCATGGCGGCTCTGTTACTGCGCATCGTAGGCCCTGCATTGGGCATTGCCTTACCGGCAACGCTGACTATTGGGAAC
>JAKQNL010000362.1 GCA_029565815.1 Spirochaetota bacterium
AACCTTTGCTTCAGAATCCGGCCTTGGCTGGTTCATCATCGATGCATGGACGAGGGTTGCGTATCCGAGCATGTATGCTGGCATTCTTGCATTGGGCCTGTGCGGGCTTGGCCTGTTCGCTCTCCTGGACGCTGCGGAACGTATCGCCTGCCCATGGCGCTTTGTCTAGCACGACCATCTGCTTATAAAAAAATAGCCCGGGACTAATGCCCGGGCAGAGCGCATGAGTACATGCGTGCATGAGTACACGCGAGTTTGTGTGCTATTCGTTCTTGTATGCAACCCACAAGCCGGCGGCTATGACCAGGTCCGTCGCGGTGGTCAACATCCATGCCCAGAAACCTGGATGGAATACCAGGCCCTTACTGTTCGTGTCCAGGCCCTGAAACAGCTGGGTCCATACAATACGAGCAAGCCACAGTATCAGTATGATAACAAGCACCATGCCGGAAGTTTTGCTCGGCATGCGGGCAATGGCGTCGTACAACAGGAAAGCGCCGCACGCGAGTTCTATCACGCCGAACACAATCTCCATGGTGTTGCGGTCGCGCTACAGTCCGAATACGCCTTCCCCTGCCTGCGGGATGATACCAGTAATACCTAAAACCACGAAAAACAGACCCAGTGCGATCATCAGTACGGATGCGCTGGACAGGCTAGCCCTTGATGCTTTAGCCATGAAAATCTCCTTACAACGTGATTGAACGGAAACGACTCCGCACAGGGCACATAGTATCCCCGTTTTAGCTATCGCACCAGCAAATTATTTTTTCCAAAACGCTCGGGTAAAAATAACCAGCACCGTGAATATCTCAAGCCGCCCAAGCATCATAATAAAACTTAACCACGCCTTGATCCACATCGGAAAAAAATCATAATTGAACGCAGGGCCTACCAGGCTAAAGCCCGGGCCTATGTTTCCAAGCGTCGCCAAGGTTGCGCTTAAGCTGGTCATGACATCGAAACCACCAAAAGAAATTACCAGCGTGGACACGACTACCGATACGGCATACAAAAACACCATGGCCGCTATATCGTAGACCACGTTTTTTTTAAGGTAGCGGCCGTCAACATACACACCATATATGCCGCGGGGATTTAAGAGGTACTTTAGTTCTGAAAAGCCCATCTTGAACAGCGTTACTATGCGTCCTACCTTAATGCCGCCTGCGGTGGATCCAGCGCAGCCGCCTATCATCATTAAGACAAACAGGATAGTCTGTGAAAAAGCCGGCCAGCCCAAGTAATCGGCGGTGGCAAAACCGGTTGTGGTTAGAATGGACGAATTCTGAAACGCAGCGTAGCGTAAAGCCTGCCCAAACGTGGTATACAAGCCGCCATGAAGAAGATTAACGCTTACCAACAGGGTAGAAACGACGAATACAGCCAGATAGGTTCGTAGCTCGGTATCGCGGAACACAGGAGCGAACTGTCCCCGCAAAAGCTTCCAATGCAAAGAAAAATTAATGCCTGCAAGCACCATGAATATGGTAACGACCCAGTCGATATATGCCGAATTGTACGCGCCAACGCTTAAATTCTTTGTGGAAAAACCGCCGGTAGCCATAGTGGCGAATGAGTGGGTAAGCGCGTCCAGCCAGTCCATTCCACCAAACATCAAGAGAACGGTCTGCACAAGCGTCAACCCAAGGTACACAAGCCATAAAATTTTTGCGGTCTGGGACAGGCGCGGGGTAAATTTATCTACCGACGGCCCAGGAGCTTCTGCCTCCATGAGAGCACGCCCGCTTATGCCTAAAAGCGGCAGAATAGCTACGGTGAGCACCACGATGCCCATGCCGCCAAGCCAGTGGGTGGCGGCACGCCACAGCAGCAGGCATCGGGGCAGAAACTCTATGTTGGTCAGGATGGTAGCGCCTGTTGTGGTAAACCCGGACATAGTCTCAAAATATGCGTCTACATAAGACGGAATAGCACCGGACAGAAAAAAGGGCAAAGCCCCGATACCCGCGGACAGAGCCCATCCTAAAGTAACAAACATATAACCAGCTCTGGGGCTTAAAACAGTCCTGCCGTACTTTCGCCGGGTAAGGTAGACGGACAATCCGAGGCACAAGCCAAGCGCCGATGGTATGCCAAAAGCCTTTAATCCTATACGAGCCTCGTCTATCGCTACAGCGGCAAGGGCAGAAACGAACATGAACGCGCAGACGATGGCCAAGAGCACGGCCAATGAGCGAGCAAGAGCCTTAATCTCCACGGCGGCCACCGAACACGCGCTCCAGGGCCGGGATATCGGCCTTGGCTAGCACAAACCCAAGCACATCGCCACCATGCATAAGCGCGCTTCCGGATGGCACGCTTATGGCTCCGCCCCGGATGATAAAAGCCACAAGAACGCCCTTGGGAAGATCTAAATCCATGAGCTTTTTGCCGACAGCCAGCGATTGCGGCGCAAGTTCCAGTTCGACCACTTCCGCTTCCGCTTCATGGAACATGTATAGGGTCCGTATATGAGCCGTGCGCACAAGCTCAAGCACCGCCGCTGACACGGCGCTTTTTACGCTTACCAAAGCATCCACTTCCAAGGTTGGCAGAACGCTCATATAGCGATCATTTTGGGTTACGGCAACGCTTTTCCTGGCACCTAGAATTTTTGCAAGCTGAGCCGTCAAAACGTTAAAGGATTGGGATTCGGTAACGCATACCACCAAGTCCGCTTTCGCCGCGCCAACCTGCTCAAGCACGCCGTCCTCGGAACTATCGCCGTATGAAACATCAACGCCCGGAAAGGTTTTGGCTATGCTTTTTGCATCATCACGGCAAACATCCAGCACGGATATTTGCTGGCGCCCCCGATACACTTTTTCCAGCGCCTTACCCAAACCTCGTCCCACTACCCGCTCGCGTTGGTGTAATTTTTCTATAAGGCGCTTGCAGATATCCGTGGCTCCGACTATGAGCACTTTGCGCGCGGCTATTTTTAGCGCGTCAACCGGACCTGCAACCGTATCCAGCTCGTCGGGCTTGCCAAGCAGATAGAGCGTATCGCCTGGTTGCACCACGTAGTCTCCGCTTGGAACTTCAAAGCCCGTATCCGTGCATACGGCGGCCGCCAGAAAGCTGCGGTTTTGGTTTTCTTTTACCTCGCGCAGGCTGCGGCCCAGAAAATCCGGCAATTCGTCGGCTTCAACCCGCCTCAGCTGGATGCTTCCGCCGTGCAGAGGAATCACTGCCTCGGCAAAACCCTGCTCGACAATGGCTGCAACCTGGCCTGCGGTTTCCCTGGAAGGATCGATGACCGAACCGACGCCAAGCGCTTTAAGCTGACCAGATGACAGGGCGGAATAAAACGGGTTTGCAACCCGGGCTACCGTATTGATACCCGGAGAACCTGCTGCAGCCAAGCCGCAGGATACCATGTTCACTTCATCCGAACCGGTAAGGGCAAGAAACCAGGCCGACGAGGAAGCTCCGGCCTTCATGATCACGTCTGCGCTGCAGCCATCATCGTTGATGACCATGCAATCCAGTTCGTTGGACACAACGCGGGAACGCTCTGCGTCCTTTTCTATGATGACTACATCGCGTTTTTCGGCTATCAGTTCACGGGCTATGTGCACGCCAATCATGCCGCCGCCCACAATTATCACACGCATGCTTCTTACTATAGCTACCCGGCCTTCATTTGACGAGGGGGCATACTATCAAAGCGCGAACTCCAGCGTATACGATACGCCGCCTTCGGTAAGCGTTTTCATATTCGCCTTCAGCTGTTCGGCAAGCATGGTGATCAAAGATAAGCCAAGCCCGGAAGAAGTCTCCCCTGAGGACGATACGGGCATGCCCCGTCCGTTGTCCCCAACCGTAAGCCGCAGCCGTTGACCATCTATGGGTTCCAGTGAAAGGAAAATGCGCGGAGCGATCGAAGCATCCAAGGGTCGGAATGCGTACTTAAGCGAATTGGTCACCGCCTCGTTAACAATTATGCCCAGCGTGCCCAGCCGGTTAGGATCCATGTCGATATCTACGAGCTTGAAATCCAGCCGTATTCCACCAGCCCACGGGTAGGTGGATGCGATATCCATAACCAAACCTTCCAGGTAATCGCGCGTGCCCTGCTTGCGAAATTCCCCGCGCCTACCCAGGCGATCGTACACATCTATCATGGTCCTTAGCCTGTTTTTAGCATCCCGTATTACATCGTCAGCAGAATGAACTCCGCTATCGCCTGACTGGAGTTCAAGAAGACTCATGACCAGAGCCAGGTTGTTCTTTACCCGGTGATGAACCTCGGATAACAACGTTTCCTTGTCGCGCAACAATAAGCGGATTTTTTCCATATCGCGCTTTTTGTCGTCGATATCGCTAACGATGCCGAGTATGGCATCCTGTCCGATCCATTGAATGCGCGATGCGGTAAGAGAAATCCAGCGGGGACCGCCGGGAGCAACAATGCGGAACTCGTACACTTCAGGCGCAGCCAGGCCCTGCATCCGATTGTTAAAGTTCTCTATTACCATAGGCCTGTCATCAGGCAGCGCAAAACCGAGTATGGGCAGGCCTTTCAGTTCTTCCGCAGTCTTACCGAGCATGCTGGCCATTCGCTGGTTTGCGAACAAAAACTGGCCGTTTTGCACCAAAGCAATACCTTCATCGGCCCGTTCAACCAGAGTGCGGTATTTGTCCTCGCTTTCGCGCAGAAGCTGGTCCTGGCGGACCCTGCCAAGCAGGGTAATCCCGATTGAATTGGCAATAAGGGAAAAAGCAACCGGCGCGAAGGTATACGTTTGCACCAGGGCGCTTTTCATGAGGCGTAGCGTTGGATCCCGGAAATTGGCAATGCTACGGTAACAGAATATCAGTACAAAAAACACATAGGACAGTCCGATAAACTTGTGCAGTCTGCCTGCCTTATTAGCAGAAAGCATATAGAAGGCAATAGCTGCAAACGATGGGATGATTGCTAATGAAGCGGCAGCGACGCCATAGCTGCGCGCACCGGACATGGAAAGAAAAACTGAACAGCCAAGCGCGCACGTAGCCATGAACAAGCGGCCAAAAAACCTTTTTTTTGCCGGTTCCACAGAAACGCACAAAGCCAAGGTTTCCAGTGAAAAACCGGTAATAAGGAGGGTGTTGCCCAGCTGAAAACTGAACAGGTCCGGAATCATGCCGCGCAGCCTAAGCAACACCCATGCAGTCGATTGGATCAAGCGCGCAAGCACGAAACGGCTGCGAGACGGATCTTCCGCCCAGGCAGCGCCGTATACGACCATGCAGATAGCTGAAACCAGGTTGCCGGCCGCGAGCATCGTTATCATGGTAGGGATGTCCAAAAGCTGAAGATTCATCAGCACCTCCGGTGGGCGTACCATGATACGGCTGGCTCCGCTACGCTCAGTATAGCTTGAGCCTGTGCTCTCCGCCAGCATAAACCTAGTGCCCCGAAGCTTATGGGCATTTTTATCTTGTAAGCTAGCCGGAAAGCTGTGCCTAGTGCCACGAAGCTTCGTGGTTTTTATCTTCGCACAAGTTTAAAAGGGCTTCCCACGGCTAATAAGACCGCTGCCTTACCTACAGAGAGCGATCTATGCGCAGTAAATGTTAGGTAATTATATAACTAATAATACATTACTGATACTTGCCCCGAAGCTTCTGTCGCGCTACACGCGAATGTGCAGGGTAGTCATCATCGTGCCCGCTCCCGCGGGCTGCACAACGAC
>JAKQNL010000368.1 GCA_029565815.1 Spirochaetota bacterium
GTAATTGCGCATGACCAGTCCGTGGCCCACCGTAAAGCTGGACAAATTGCCTGCCTTGATGAAGAACTGGTCCTCCAAAGGCTGGCCGTATTCTATGTACTTGAATTTGAGCGCGATATCGGACAGGGCATCTAAGGCAGCATGGAGCGGATCGCTACTCCAGCCTATGTCGGTGCCGAAGGACCACTCGTCGTTACCGTTGGGGTGATACCAGTCGGCCGGGTCAAACAGGTTCTTGGAGTAAATGACCGGCAGGTATAGGGCCATTTTAAGCTTGCCTAGGTTAATCGTTGGCTGGATAACGGCTTTTGCCCAGGTTACACCATTGATGGTAACCGAGCCTATTTCCATACCCAGGGTTTCCCGCAGCCAGCTTACGAAGGGGCTTTCGGGTGCGGGTTTTTCTGGCTGGGCTACCGCGTCTTCGCCAAGGACCGGTTTGTCCGCCACGGATACGTCCGAGCCTGATGCTTCATCACCTGCCGGCTTGTCTTCGGCTTCTGGCTTGGTTTCCGGCGCAATAGCGCTTTCCTCTGCCTGGACTGGCATCTTGAGCGGATCGATGACTACATCGCCAAACTCTGCCTGGAACATATCCTGGCTGAAAGCCTGCGCCATGAAGGAGCCGAAAAAGTCCGCAAACTGGCCGGCATTAACCATAAAGCTGTCCAGTATGGCGTTGCCTTCGCCGCGCCGACCGAATTCCACCGAGCCTTTGGACACCATGAGTCGGGCCCGGGAGCCTTCTTCGTAAGACATGGTAAAGTCGGTACCGCGAACACCTGCTACAGTGCTGCCGGTGTATACCTCGTAGGAACCGCCTTTTGCGGCTACGGCTCGTATCTTGCCGGCCAAAAGGGTAAAGCCGGAACGCTGATCCGTAGGTGTGGCTAGGCCTTCCACACGGAATGTGGTGGATTTGGCCAGTTTGATGATGGTTCCGTTGGGCACCAGGCGCAGTTCCGCGGTGGTTTTCGGGCCGGTTCTAAGAACCGCGCCGACTGCCAATGCGTCGCCTTCGACAATGCCGCCGGAAGCGTAGGTATAGGTGGTGGCATTGGAAACGACCGTAAGGTCATTGCCGTCCACGAACTCCAGTACCAGCTTTTGGCCGCTGCCCTGGGCCCATGCCGAGCCTGCTACCAGAAGCAGTGCTAAGAATAAAAACCAGCTTTTTGTCCGGTTCATGTGCTTCCTCCTAAAGAGCCGTCAGAATTTGATCGAGCTCTGCAGGCTCGAGGTAATATCGAATTCCTGGCGTTGGGGATCCCACACCAGATTGTACAGGAGGGTAAATACTGCCGCTCCGGACCGGTAGTTGGCCGCCGCGGTTATGACTGCGTTGGTAGGATCCACCAGATCTTTAAAGAACGAGTTCTCCAGGCCAAGCATGTACTTGTCGTAGGAGAAGTCGAAGAAGAAACCGCCAAGCACGCCTTCCCGCAGGCCGACAACGCCGCGCAGGTGCGGATACTCGGCCGGGTTTGCGCTTGCAAGGGCCGGCTTTGATGCAAAGGGGCCATCTACCGTTACGTCAAAGTAGAATTTGTCCTCGAACAGGCTCATGCCCGCTTTTGCAAGCCAGCCGGCAAAGCCATTCCCGGTCGGCGTGGTCTGCATAAAGGCCGCCTTGGCCGCGCGGAACACATCGTAGTTTGCGTCGAAGTACACGGGTATGAAGCCTGCGCTCAAGAAGCGCAGCTGGGCTCCGTAATTGATAAGCCCGATAAGCCTGCCTGCAGCGCCTATCATAAAGCCGTTACGGCCTTCCGGCTGGAATGCCATCTCCGCAAAAGCGGCAAGCGGGAATGCCTGACCTTTGATAATTGGCTGGAACAGGTCCGCGCCGAACATGGTTACTGCCCCGTAACCTTTGTCTACATAGTCAGATGCCGGATCCAGATTAGCCCACAGTTCGGGCTTGGTGTCGCTTGCTATGGTTGCGCCAACCTGCAGATCATCCAGTATAGGCAGCCCGGAGGATGACAGGGGCCGCACAAACAGTCGCGCTCCCATGACATCAAAGCGCGCTAGGTTGCCTGTTAGCAGCTCGACGCCGACATAAGGGAAGCTGAACAGAGCGCCGTCCAGGTTCAGCTGCAGGCCGAAAATGCGCTGCTCAGGCAAAAAGCGCGTGTTCGCGTAGTTGCCCACAATAAAGCCATTGCCCAGGGTAAAGTCGTCGATGGAGCCAAGCTTCGCGTACAGCGCGTCGCCGCGGAAACCGTAACGCACATACATGATCTTGGGCAGATAGATATCGAAGAAGGTTTTTCCGTTGCCCTCGAAGTTCGGAATCCAGTCGCCGCCGTAGATCGCAAGCGCGTCGCCGTCGGCAGGCGTTAGCTGGAAGCGCAGCGTTATGTCCAGTCCTATGCCAAAGTTGCCAAAGGACAGATCGGGCTGAAAGCCGAGGTTGTTCCATGTTTCGGCCACACCGGCTTGGTTGATTATTACATCCGTACCAAGCGCTATGCCCGCCTGGAAACCGAATCCGCCGCCATCCCCTTCTTGGGCAAAGGCAACAGTTCCCAGCATGCAGATAGCAAGCGCAACGACGATGATTCTTTTCATGTCCGCATCCTCTCTCCCCGGCTTTTATAGAACAGCCAAGGTACCCTGGAAGAAATATAGCGCAGTTTGACTCAAAAAACAGCACATGCTATCGTATTTCAACGTGCGCTGCCAGTATTGTCATCCTTGTAGCTGGACGCCCGCCATCAGGAGGTTGTATGACGTTCTTCAAGAAGCTTGACGATGCGTGGCTTAAACGCGGCACATCGCTGTGCGTTGGTCTGGATCCCCGCCTGGCAAGCGGCGAAAAGCCGTCGGCGCTGTATGATAAGGTTATGCGCTTGGTGGAAGCTACCGCTCCCTATGCCGCATGCTTTAAGCCCAATATCGCGTTTTATGAAGCCTACGGCGCAGATGGCCTCGATGCCTTACAGCGCATTATCGCCCAGGCCAGCCAGCTTGCACCGGTTCTTTTAGACGCAAAGCGCTGCGACATAGGACCAACCGCCGAGGCATACGCGAAAGCGTGTTTTGACGAGCTGAAAGCAGAAGCCGTAACCCTAAGTCCCTACATGGGCCGCGATGCTGTAGATCCCTTTTTAAGCTATCCCGATGCATGTGTCTTTCTCCTTGCGCGAACCAGCAACCCGCGGGCTGCCGTGTTCCAGGACCTGGCTGTTGGCACAGGGCTCTTGTACGAAACGGTGGCCAAAGAGTGCGCATCCTGGTCGGACAGGGTAGGCTTGGTGGCTGCCGGAAACGACCCGGTAGGACTAGCGGCTGTGCGCAGAGTCGCCCCTAACGCATGGCTTTTGGCTCCCGGCATAGGGGCGCAGGG
The DNA here is from genome assembly GCA_029565815.1 of Spirochaetota bacterium. Lineage (GTDB taxonomy): Bacteria > Spirochaetota > Spirochaetia > Treponematales > UBA12059 > JAKLIU01. Next base: position 3,353 of record JAKQNL010000368.1, read on the forward strand.
CGGCTCGGTGTCCGAAGCGTATGCGGCTGGGGCGCGAGCAGATGGTTCTGGCATCATACCGGTAGCGGCACGGAGCGTTGCGGACGCTTCCGATCCTGCACAGGCGGCCCGAGCGCTGGTAGACGACATGAAGCGGGCAGCGGATGCCGCGCACAGCGCAAAAACGGCAAAAAAATCCCCCGATGCGCTAAAAATGCGCATCATGCGCGGACTTGTGGATACACGCTGTTTCAAGACCGGCAGCTTTACCCTTAAGAGCGGCAAGATTTCACCCTTTTATGTAGATTTGCGCCGTGTCATATCGGATCCGCTCTTACTGGATGCTGTAGCCTCTGCCTATGCAAAAGCGGCCGAAGGCATAGCCTTTGACCGCATAGCCGGTATTCCAGCTGCTGCGCTTCCTCTGGCAACTGCCGTATCGCTCAAAATGGGTAAACCCATGGTATGGCCGCGCATGCCGGTAAAAGATCATGGAACCGGCGTAAAGGTTGAGGGGCATTTCGAGCCAGGCGAGACCGTCCTCCTTTTGGATGACCTGATCACCACAGGCGCTTCCAAGCTGGAAGCCATCGATATACTGCGCGGCGAAGGCCTGGTGGTAAAAAACCTGGTGGTACTTATAGAACGGGGCAAACAGGGCCGTAGGGATATGGATGCCCAAGGTGTAGCCTTGTCGCCTTTCTTCCATGTTAAGGAGCTGTTTGCGCTGTGTCAGGAACTGGGCGTCATAAACGCAGACGAGCGAGCGAGCATGGAAGCCTACGCGGACGCAGAGTAGGGCTTTTTGGCCGAGTAATTATGCCTGGCGGGCTATGTCCGCCAGGTTAATGCTGTCCAGGTAGCTGTTCATGTGATCGCCCAGAGCTTGCCATACCGATTCTGCGCTGCAGGTGCTTCTGCGTTCACATTCGTCGTTTTTGCCGCAGGTGCACGGCGTTATATCCAAGCCCTCGCCGGCGGCTTCCATAATCTGGCGTAGCGTTATGCTGGCGACCGGTTTAGCCAGCGCAAAACCTCCGCCGGGTCCACGCACCGAACGTACCAACTCGGCACGCCGCAAGCCGAAAAAAATCTGCTCCAAAAATACCGGAGACAGGCCTTCGGCTTCGGCAAGCGTCTTTATGGAAACCGGATTGCCTTTTTCACCCATGCGGGCAAGGGTGATGATAGCCCGCAAGGCATATCTGCCTTTTGTGGTTATGCGCATTTTGTTCTCCTGGGTTACATGGCAAGCAGGTTTGCCGGCTCTTCCATAAGTATAGCCCGGTGGTATTTGGATTTCAAATATTTGGCCAATTTGGAAGGCA
>JAKQNL010000387.1 GCA_029565815.1 Spirochaetota bacterium
CCAGCGCTCCCTGGCCTTGGCCATTAAGCGCGGCCGATCCCTAGCGCTGTTGCCCTTCGTGGCAAAATAAGGTAGCCGTGACAGAACCCGCAGGCGCAAAGCGATATCTCATGCCCATAGCTCTGGGTGGCTTGTCGGCTGTGCTGTATAGCACGGTCTTCCTGTCACCGTTGTTCTTGGTGCCGGTTCAGGCATCCGGAGCACGCAAGGGTTTTCGGTCCATGCTGATATCCGCTAGCGCCTCCGGGCTTGGCGCCTGTGCGATACAGCTCCTGTTTGCGCTCCGAGCCGGAACCGTGGAACCGGGTATGCTCCTTGCTGGCATGGTAGCGCCGCTTGCAATGCTCATTGCATTGCTACTCGTGGCGGCACCTAAGTTTCGGCATATCGATGTAAGCCTACGGACCATGTTCGCCACGGTGGTGGCTGCTGCCATCACCCTGCCGTCGCTTATTGCGGCCGGCAAGAGCCTGCAGCTGCGCTCGCTGTTCAATGAAGCAGCAGGCAGCGCAACGGAAATCCTGGGCACAGAGGCTGTAAACGCCGATGTCCTGTGGCAAACCATGTCGGGGGCAGTGCTCGCTAGTTTTGGTGCAGTGATTTTCGTTCTGGTTTTCCTAAGCCTGTGGCTGGGTTCCCGCTATGCGCTGACCGGCATACTGCCTGTGCAGAACAGTAAGCCCGTACTGCCCTCCGATAGCGCCCCAGCCGGAACAGAAGCTGCAAGCGAGACGCATGCTGCCGCAACAGAACTCCGTTTGGTGCGCATCCAAGCTCACCCGGATCCTGTGTCCCTCCCGCCGCCTTTGGCTATGTTCAGGGTGAGCCAAAGCCTTGTGTGGGGCTTACTTGCTTCCTGGGCCGCCATACTGGCCGGGCGATTTGTGCATTTAGGCGCGCTTACTGCTGTCGCCTGGAATTTGGCCATAACGTTTTCTGTCGTGTACGCGTTCCAGGGCCTCGCCGTAGCCCTCGCTTTGGCCGAGCGAAAGGGCATGGCACCTGCCGTGCGCGCATTCGGACCCATAGTGCTCGTCTTGCTCATCGCAAGCGGCGCTGTCGGCTTAGTAGCCGTGGGCCTGTTTGCGCTGCTTGGTACCCTCGAGACCTGGATACCGTTCCGCACTATTCCCAAAGGAGAAGAACCATGAAGGTTATCCTCAACCAAGATGTTCCTAATCTGGGCGAACTGGGCGATGTGAAGGTCGTCGCCAACGGCTACGCCCGCAACTACCTGTTGCCCCGTGGCTTGGCTTATCCGTTCAGCCCATCCGTCATTGCCCTCTTTGAGAAGCGCAAGGCCGAGATCGATGCCCACAAGGCACAGAAGCGATCCGCAAGCTCCGACCTGAAAACCAGGCTGGAAGCCGATGAACTGCTTTTGGACATGCCCGCTGGCCAGAATGGCAAGCTGTTTGGTGGCGTATCCAACGCTACCGTGGCCGACGAGCTGCTTAAAAAAGGCATCCAGGTCGATCGCAAGCGCATTGAGGTTCCAGGCCGCGTGATCAAGAGCGTTGGCAACTACAAGGTGACCATACGTCTGTACGAAAAAGACGAAGCCGTGGTGCGCCTGGTCATCAAGGGCCACGTGGAAAAGAAGGCTGAAGCGCCGAAGCAGGAAGCTCCTGCACGCCGCCGCCGTCATGAAGAGTCCCAGCCGGCTCCTGAGGCCAATGCCCAGGAAACCGACGCAGCTCC
>JAKQNL010000388.1 GCA_029565815.1 Spirochaetota bacterium
GCGCTTGGCGCAGATACCGCTTTGTTCCCCGCAGCTACCGCCCGGGCCATACGGCTGTCCGGGGCTGCCACCCTCAACCTGTCGTTCTACGGCGTGAGTCCGGATGCAAAAAAACCGGAAGCGTTCTGGGGCACCGTTGCCCAGAGCCTGACCACGCCTTTGGCCATTAAACAGAACAAAACAACTTTGGCCTGGGAAGCCAGCCTTAAGCTGCCAGCGCAGCCGGAAGGCCCGGCAACGCTGTGGTTCATGGTGCGCGATACCCAGGCCGGCGATATTTACGGCCGCGTGGAGCTCCGTTCGGATTCCAGCGCGCCGGTAATCCAGATACTGGAACCGTCTGCCCAGGTGGCCGGTTCGTTTACCCTGGTTGCGCGGGCCAGCGACCAATCCGGCATACGTTCCGTTAACTGGGAATACGGTACGGAGAAGGGCAGTTTTGAGCTGCCGGCCGGCACCGGTGATGTGTCCCGCAGTTTTGCCCTGGCCGCAAAAGCCGGCACTGCGCTTGTCATAAAGGCGGTTGACGGTTCTGGTAACCTTGGCCAGGCAAGCGTAACGCCTGCCCTCGATGCAGTGGCAGACTCTCCTGTGGTTCGCTTTGTGACCCCGCTCGACGGCAGTACGCGCACGGCGGACGGCACCATATTCGTCTATGCCCAGGACGATGACGGCGTTGCGTCCGTTTCCATGTCCATGGGCGCTGTAAGCACCGGGGCGGAAGGTTCCGGTCCTCTATACGCGCTGGATCCGGGAGCTATGGCTCCGGCAAAGTATGTAGCCGCGTTGGTTGCAGCAGACATAAACGGCCGCCCGTCGGCTAAGGTAAACGCTTCCTTCTCCCGTTTAGGAGAAGCGCCTAAAATAGAAATAAGCTCGATAAGCTCCGGTAAGGGCGCTATGGACCCTGTCGCAACCGGATCGCTGGTGGTGGTTGGACCGTCCACGAGCCTGGCCGGAAAATTAAGCGCCCCGAATGGGCTTGCCACGGCGGAGTATAGCATTGACGGCGGTGCATGGACCAAAGCCGTGCTTGGGGCAAAACCCGAAGCAGACGGATCCATCACCGTAAGCGTAGCGCTTCCCGAAACGCTTGGCTTTGGCCGATTCCTGGTGCGCGCCCGTGTGACGGACGCACTGGGGGCCAGTGGTCAGTGGCAGGCTTCGTTCTACCGCGTTGCTCCGGTTCCAACTGTAGAGATTGTAGACAAAGAAGGCGTATACCTGTCCGACGCCCGGGTTGGCGACGGCGGTGTTATGGTTCTATCACCAGGGGAAAGCCTGGATGTCCTCTTTAACGGCCGGCCCATCGAATCGGTGAGCCTGGTCCCTGCGGTACCGTTCATGTCCACCAGCTTTGAAGGCTCCGTGGTCCGGGTAACGGCAAACGCGGAAGGCTTGGCCCCCGCAAGCGTCATCCGGGTAAAAACCGTCGATGGCGATAGCTATGATTCCACGCCGGTTCTGTTCCGATCCGATGCGGAAGATCCGGCCATTACGGTAAGCGCACCGGCCGCCGGCGTGTGGCTTAAAGACACGCTTATTCTGGATGCGCAAAGTACCGACGCAAACGGCTTGGCAGACGCGGGGTGGTCGCTGGACGGCGGCGAGAGCTGGACAGCCTTTACTGCAAGCGCCACCGGGGTAGCTCCTCTTGCCATGAAACTAAGCATTCCCGTCAGCCGAGAAGACGGCCACGGTGAGCTACTCCTACGCGCAACAGACAGGGCTGGAAAGCAATCCGTAAGCTCTATTCCCTTCTATAAAGATTCCATAGCGCCGGAATTGGTGGTGGCTTCCCCTGCAAGCGCAGATTTGGTAAACGGCTTTATTTACATAGGCCTGGAAGCAAAAGATGCAGGCGATCTTGCAAAAGCAGAATTCTCACCGGATGGCACAGCCTGGGAAGTTATGAGCTTTGTGCCGCGCGGCGCGGAGCCTAGCTGGCCCACTGCCAAGGACGCAAGCATTCCGGACTACGCAGGCCGCTGGTCCTTCGGTCGCCTGGTGGATCTTGCAGCGCTTACAAAAGGCCCTGCCCAAATGGCATACCGCCTTACCGACAAAGCCGGCAACATGCTGAGCTACCGGCCCCTGGCTCCCGAAGCCCCTGCGTTTGCGGTAGATATAGAAGCGGACAAGCCAAGGGTGCAGATTCAGATACCGGTAGAGAACGAAGTCATGCGCGCAAACTTCATGGTATCCGGCATGGCCTTCGACGACGACGGCATAAAGGAAATCCATTACCGCGTGGACGGCGGCGCATGGCAGACGGTGGACGGCGCAAACTCGTTCTCCGTTCCGTTTACGCTTCTGGAAACCGCGGACAACGAGCACATGTTCGAGGCATACGCCCTGGACCTGAACGGGGTGCAAGGCGACACGATGCAGCACCGCTTCCGCGTAAGCCGCGAGGAGCCGGTGGGCAAGCTCATAGCCCCCGATGTAAGCATTACCAACAAGGGTATCATACAGCTTAAAGGCCAGGCGTCCGACGCGAACGGCATAAAAGACGTATGGATATCGTTTGATAACGGCAACACCTACAACAAGGCCGTAGGAACCACCGACTGGACCTATAGCCTGGATACCCGCATTCTGGCCGACGGAGTGCACAGCGTGTACCTGAAGCTTGTGGACGGCTACGACACGCCGGGCTTTGCAGCAGGTCTTATATCCATAGACAACACGGCCCCGCTCTTAGAGATAACCGGG
>JAKQNL010000389.1 GCA_029565815.1 Spirochaetota bacterium
GCCGTCTACCACATCGGGCTGCCTTTGTCTAAGCACATGCAGGATGGCCGAAAACTCGCTTTCCGACATGGTGGTTTGCGCAAGCACGATGCAGTGATCCGACAGGGCTAGGCCTTGTGCTTCGTGCGCTGTGGATATGATGACCGAACCTGGCGCATAGCCTGCAAGCCCGAGGGTTTCGCCATGGCCGCGGTCGCCCGCTATGATGACCAGGTAGCCCTTGGATGCGTACTGTGCAGCCAGCTTCTGGTTTGCGGCCACCCGCGGACAGGTCGCATCCACCACCTGGGCTCCGGCTGCCTCTAGCTGTTCGCGTACGGCTGGGGTTACGCCGTGTGAACGTATGATAACCCGTGCCGGCGGGCCTCCCGTTGGCAGGTCTTCTGGCCGCTCGATACTGCGCACGCCCAGGGCTGCAAGGTTAGCGGACACCCGGGGGTTGTGCACCAGCTGGCCGAGCACATACAAGGGCCCGCCAAGAGATGCGCTGTCCTCTGCCAGCTTTACCGCCCGGCGAACGCCCGGACAAAAACCCAAAACCTTTGCTCGTACTACCTGCATGGAAACAAGATACAGCCATAGTGCGGCGTTCGGCCATAGGGTTCGTTGTGCCGGAGCACCGGTACAGCACATGCGCCGGCTGAGCATCAGTCCCAATGCCCGATTGTCCAGCAGGGCCGTTTCGCGATAAAATCCGCCCGTATCTGCGTGGCACAGCATCCACGCAGGTTCCCCAAAAAGGAAGGAATCCCATGAGCAAGAAGACTATCGTCGTCGCACTCGGCGGCAATGCCCTCATCGAGGAGGGCACCAAGGGTACTATCGAAGAGCAGTTCGAGAACACCCAAAAGAGCATGGCAGCCATTGTCGGCCTCATCAAAGAAGGCCACCACGTTGTGCTGAGCCACGGCAACGGCCCCCAGGCAGGCGTACACCTTATCCGCAACGAGATGGGTGCAGCCCACGGCGCGTCGCCTTCGTCCCTGAACGTCATTGTCGCGGACACCCAGGGCTCCATCGGCTACATGATACAGCAGTCCCTGATGAACGCCCTGGTAAAAGCCGGCATCAAGAAGGACGTTGTTACCCTGGTTACCCAGGTGGTGGTGGACAAGAACGATCCGTCCATGAAGAACCCGACCAAATACGTAGGCCTGTATTTTAAGGAAGGCGATCTGGACGCATGCAAAGCTAAAGGCTGGGTCATGAAAGAAGACCCTGGCCGCGGATACCGCCGTGTGGTTGCAAGCCCCATCCCCGTAGACGTGGTAGAGAAAGAAACCATTCACGAGCTCCTAAAGAGCGGTAAGGTGGTTATAGCGGTTGGCGGCGGTGGCGTACCCGTGTGCCGCAACGCGGATGGCACCCTGGAAGGCGTGGACGCTGTCATCGACAAGGACAGGGCAAGCGCTCTCTTGGCCAGCCAGATAAAAGCCGACGAGCTCCTCATCCTTACCGGCGTGGACAAGGTTGCCATCAACTTCAAGAAACCCGACATGAAGATACTGGACAGCATGACCGTTGCCGAAGCCGAAAAGCACCAAGCCGACGGCCAGTTCCCCAAAGGGTCCATGGGCCCGAAAATCGAAGCCGCCTGCGACTTCATCAAACTGGGTGGCAAGCTGGTTATCATCACCAGCCTGGAAAAGGCTAAGGAAGCGGTGGATGGGAAGGCCGGAACCCGCGTAACCCGATAATTTTTTACAATACCGGGGCATCTACTTTGTCGCGGGATCTTAGTGAATGCTCGGCGTACAGGGAGTACGCCTGCGCTTCACGAAGGTCCCGCTTCGCGTATCTGCTCCCGGTATTGTAAAAAATAAGCATTCAGGGGGGCGTTCTGGATGGGCGTTGTGGATGGGATTTCGCTGCGCGAAATCGGGGGAGAGGGATGCGTACAAGAAGTAGGTCTGAGCTTCCCACAAGTCCCGCTTCGCGGGGCTTTTGCATAAAAAAACCGCTACGGTGTCCCGGGGCGGTTTTTATGTGTGGGCTCGTGCGCGAATCTGTCTGTTACCAGGGCTCTTCCAAAAGTCAGACGAGTTTTGAAAGAGCTACAGTATGCTCAGTGATTTGCGCAGCGTTTGCTAGTATTTCCTGCAAACGCGAGCAATCGCAAAGCCAATTTCTTAAGTAACGAACTCTTGAAATTGGCTCACCAGGCTTCTGCGAAAGCCGCATTGGTGTAGAGCGCTTCAAGTTTTGCCTTGTGGCCCTGTTCCATGTTCGCAAGCTGCATGAACGTTTCTTTTTGCTGGGGATTCGCGCTTGCTTCGGCAAACTGCCGGTACATTTCCATGGCGTCCTGCTCTTTTTTCATGGCTAGGGCAACGCCTTCCGCAAAACTCATGGTGGGGCTCAGGGTCGGAAGCTGTACCGATTCGGACACCTTGTAGTCTGCACCTGCTTTGAACTGCAGTGTAGAGCCTACGCCGTTCAGGTAGCCTTCCAGTTGGGCTTTGTGAGTCAGTTCTTCCTGAGCCAGTTCGGCGAAAATGGCTTTAAGATCTGCATGGGCGCTTTTTTTTGCTGCGCTTTTGTAGAATTCGTGCGATTCCAGCTCGTTACCGACAGCAACTGACAGTATTTCCTTGAATCCCATCGACTTCATAATGTACTCCTTTGGAATCTTTCCACCGCATCAATGTACGGTATTCGTCCTAAACGTATCGGTTTTATCCGGTCTCGTCAACGATGTGCGTATGCCCTGCGTAGTCTGTTCCGGCAAGTGTCTTTACGTGTATATTTCTGCCATGCAGCATTGGAAACGCGACGTAGCGGTGTTTTTGTCGTCCCAGGCTATATCGTTGTTGGGATCGTCCATAGTCCAGT
>JAKQNL010000398.1 GCA_029565815.1 Spirochaetota bacterium
GAAGAAGTCATCCGCGTGACGCGAGACTAGCCGCCGACAGCCGATGCCCGCCTACCGCTTAGTGGCCCGGTAAATCCTGCCTGGGCTCAAGCGCTTAGCTCTCTGGCTACCAATGCTGTAACACCACTATTAGGCCAGAGCGATCCAAGCCTAGGCGAGGAGCAGTGGCTTGCCCTGCAATCCAAGCTGCAAAACTACAGCAAGTGGCTGGCTACAGAGCCTCATTCGCCTGCAGCAAAGCTCGGAGCAGAAAAACTCAAGGCCATCATAGGCGGCACTGTAGTCCGGGACATAGAAGCCCTACTAAAAAAAGACCAGGAGCTTTCGGGCGAAGCCGAGGCGATAGCACAACTGGAAAAACTGGTGCTATTACGCAGGGACATGCACACGGTTCTTACTAACTATGTGAATTTTTCATCATTTTACGGAGGAAAAGGAGCGCTGTTCCAGGCGGGCACCCTGTTCCTGGACGCGCGAGCTTGTTCCCTGTGCGTGGAAGTAGCCGACGACAGTAAGCACGCTTCCCTTGCGGCCCTTTCCGGCGCATACCTTGCCTACTGCGATCTAAGCCGCCCCGGCGGTGCAAGGAAAAAAATCGTTGCAGCTTTCACCGACGGCGACGGCGACAATCTGATGGTAAACCGAAACGGCGTGTTCTACGACCGATGCGGCCAAGACTGGGACGCAACCATTACTAAATTGATATCCAATCCCATCAGCGTTCGCGAAGCCTTCTGGTCCCCGTACAAAAAACTTGCGCGCATGATCGAAGAGCAGATTGCAAAGCGAGCGCAGTCTGCAGACACTGCCGCCAATGCAAAATTAGACAGCGCGGCGGCTACAGTCGCAAGCGCGGACAAAGTTACGCCCAAAGCCGAGCCGCCCAAAAAGCTGGATCTTGGTACCATAGCCCTCGTGGGAACTGCAATAGGAGGCATAAGCGCGCTGGTTGCAGGCATTTTTAAAGCGCTGTTCGGCCTTGGCTTCTATTTACCATTTGGAATTCTGGGCGTATTCCTGCTCATATCCGGGCCGTCCATGATCTTGGCTTCGCTCAAGCTACGCAAGCGAAACCTTGCCCCCTTACTGGACGCAAACGGTTGGGCCATCAACACCCACGCGCGCATCAACATTCCCTTTGGCGCATCGCTCACCGACATGGCAGCCCTGCCGCCTGGAACCTTGCCCTCTATGAACGACCCCTACGCGGAAAAGAAAAAGCCATGGAAACTGTACCTGTGGCTGTTCATAATCCTTGTGCTGGCCGCTGCTGGTACTAGCTGGCGCTTCGGCTGGGCGGACAAGTGGCTACCGGAAAGCATACGCTATAGCAGCGTGTTCAAGCCGGCCCCAGTACAGCAAAGCACGGAGATCACAGAGCCCGCAGGTCGATAAACGACACATCGTCCTGCTGGGGCACTGGACCCCGGAACTCATCAAAACCGGCGGGCAAGCGTTCCCGGAACGCTTGCCCTTCCTGCATCGCACACAGAAGAGCCCTGGACAGCCCGCGCTCGCCCCATTCCTGGCCACGATCATTTTCCTGTTCCACAAAGCCATCGCTGTACACGAATAAATTATCACCCCTATCCAGCAATAATTTTCCTACTGATGGATTCGGATCACGGTCTATCCCAACCGGTATGTTTGCTCGGCTCTGGCACAGCTTGTGGGCTTTTCCGTTACGGAACAAACGCGCATGCGCGTGACCCATATCCGAAAGCTCAAGGCTCATGGCCCGCTCATTAAGGATGGCAAAAAATCCGGTCAGGTACTTTTCCAGGTGAAAGCTCTGTATGATTGCGTCGTTCAGTTCCAGAAGAAAATTCTTAAGCCCCGCGTTTATGGGGTGGGCGCGCATCATGCCCCAGGCCATGCTCACCACAAGCGAAGCCGAAACACCTTTACCCGAGACGTCGCACAGACTGAAAAATACGCGATCCGCATCGATTCGCTTACAAATCCAGAAATCGCCGCCCGCACCAAGAGCCGACCGGCTCCATGCGGAAAAATCCCACAGCTTAGAAACAGGTTTTTCGTTTCCGTCCATCAGGCGTTCCTGCAGCAAACCTGCAAGGTGTATATCGTCATTGGTCATAGATGACAGGTACAAGGCTAAATCCCTGGATGACAGCATACCCCGGAACAAGCCTTGGGAATCCGTTAGTATCCAGAACATTTCATCGTCTCCGCTCGCAGCGTCCAGCATATCGCGAGCCAATAGGTGCACATTCGCTTGCACATCGCATACTGGGCATTCTTCGATCAACTCGGCAACGCAGATCTTTCCCAAAATCTCGCGGCCAAAGGGTTTTGACACCAGGCTGAAAAGGTGTTCCCGCCGCACGATGCCGCGTGGGTATCCATCAGCATCCAGCACGGCCACGGCACGCATGCTAGAATCCGGCCGCATGGCATCGGCAAGCTCAAGAGCCGTGACCTTTTCGTATACCCAGGAAAAGTGGCGGGCTACCTTTAAAACGGATGAGCCGTAGATACGTCCGGGGGACAAACGCTGAACGGCTACCGGCAGGTTCGATGTGGTTTGCATGGATAGACCATACAGCGTCATTGTTAGAGCATTGTTTGATTATAGTTTCTTGCCGCTTTTTCTTTTATAGCTAACACAATCCTAATCCATCTAGCCTAGCCTGCAGCCGGAGGCTTCGATGAGAGCAAGCGATTGCAAAGACATTGTACGGCTGCACGGGGAATGCGACCTATACAGCGCAGCCGGGTTTTTAAGCGAAGCGCGAGTTCTAATGGACAAAGGCGTGCGAACCATGCTGGTGGATTGTTCGGATCTCATCTACCTGGACAGCACCGGTGTCGGCGCAATCGTGCGCATCCTGCAGCAGATGAAGAGCTTGGGCGGCTCAGTGTTCTTCCGGAGCATCAAGGGTCCTCCACGCAAGGTATTGGAACTATGCAACGTTATCATGCTGTTACGCGAAGTACCGGAGGATTGACTATGCGAGCCGCTATCATCAGAAAACTTATCGTGGACGAGCACAACGAATTGTTTGACGCCCAGGGAATGCGCTATGCGGAATTTCCCAGCGACTACAGCCGAGTCCGGGATTATGCCCGGCTTTTGCTTGTCGAATGCCCGCATGCTTTCCGTGAGGATGGGCTGTTGGGACAACAGCTGTCCGAGATCATCAAGAACGGTATAAAACATGGCAACCGCAAAGATCCAAAAAAGCGACTCAAAATCTGGTACGATCTTAGGAAACGAGCCAGGTTCATCGTGGGAGATGAAGGAGACGGCTTTCAGGAGTTGGAAAAGTGGAACGAGTTTTTCATGCACAGGCAGCTGGCCCTACAGCGGGAAGACTTCGACACGTTCCTGGGCATGGCCAGTTGGCGCGGCACAAACAGCGATGCCGCCGACGGCGGCAACAGCCTGTTCGCCGCCTTGGAATACTGGAACGGCGGCATGATATACAATGAACGCAAAAACAAGGCAGGCGTGGTTCGCTGGTTCAGCCGGGGCTCCCAGTACGCATAGCCGTTTCAGTTTACAAGCAAGCTTTCTACCTGGGCGTTGTACAATTGCCAGTAGACTCCTTTTTTTGCCACCAGTTCGTCGTGTGCACCCTCTTCCACAATGCCATCTTCGGTAAGGACCAGGATACGGGCCGCATGGCGAATAGTCGCAAGTCGGTGCGCGATGATGAAGGTAGTACGGCCTTTGGACAATAATTCCAGCGACTGTCGTATCGCCAGTTCACTCATGGTGTCCAAGGAGCTGGTTGCCTCGTCCAGTATCAGTATGGGCGGGTTTTTTAGGAACATACGCGCAATAGCGATGCGCTGCTTTTGCCCGCCCGACAGCTTGACGCCCCGTTCGCCTACCAGCGTGTCCATACCGTTAGGCAGTTCCCGTATAAAATCAAGCGCATTCGCCTGCCGGGCCGCTTCCTCAATCTGCACAGCGCTTGCATCGAGCTTACCGTAAGCTATGTTGTCGCGCACGCTGCCGGAGAACAAAAATACATCTTGCTGAACCAGGCCTACCGCCTGCCTGAGCGACGCTAGGGACATGTCGCGTATGTCCAGTCCGTCAACCGTAATGGAACCTTCTTCTATTTCATAAAAGCGCGGGATAAGCGAACACAGGGTGGTTTTGCCTGCTCCCGAAGGTCCAACGATGGCTACCGTCTGGCCTGCATTGACGGACAGATTAACCTTATGTAACACCCTGTCCTGTCCGTCGGCATAGCGGAAGCTTACATCGTTAAAGCATACATCGCCTTGCACATTGGCCAAAACTACAGCGCCAGGTTTATCTTTGATAGCCGGCTTTGTATCCACGATTTCCAAAAAGCGCCTAAAGCCCGCGGCTCCTTCCTGAAACATTTCCATGGAACGGACCAGCACATCCAGCGGCTGGAAAAAGCGAGATACAAACAGCGCAAATGCAGTATAGCTACCCAGGCTTATACCGCCCTTCATGGCGACGATGCCGCCAGCGCACAGCACAACCACCAGTCCAAGGTTGGACAAAAGCCCAACACCGGAATTGAAAATGCCTATATGCTTTACCGAACGCACCCGCGACTCGCGGAACTGCTCGTTGCCCTCGTCGAACAGGCGGGATTCGTAGTCCTCGTTGCCAAACGCGCGCACCACCCGCACGCCGGATACGCTTTCCTCGATGCGCTCGTTGATGGCTGCCATGGTTTCCTTGTTGCGCTTAAACGCCGTCCGGAATCGTCCGCGAAAGCGCGAAGAAAACACGGCAAGGACCGGAACCACGGCAAACACGATGAGCGCTAGGCGCCACTCGATAACGGCCATGACGGCAAGCGAACCTAAAAGCCGCACCGAAGCGACCACCAGATCTTCGGGTAGATGGTGGGAAATCTCGGCCAGGTCAAACAGGTCACCCACGATACGCGACATGATCTGGCCGGTTTTGGTATCGTCAAAAAAGCGCACGTCCAAGGTTTGCAGGTGGCGGAAAATATGTGCTCGCAAATCCCGCTGTATGTTCACCCCAAGCACGTGGCCGTAAAAACCTACGATATATTCCAGCACCGACCTAATCATGTACAAAATGGCCAGAATAATTGCGAACTGGATGAGCGGACCAAGTCGCGCATTGGGCACAAGAACATCGATAACCTGTTTGGTAGCTGCCGGAAACACAAGATCGGTTAAGGCCAGAGCCAGCGCGCACAAAAGATCCAGGGCAAGGAGGGCGCGGTACGGCTTGTAGTAGGGTAAAAATCGCTTAAGCATGCGCAATGGTAGCGTGAGCGAATACGCTTGTGCAATGGACAAGGCCTTGGCGTTGCGTTTGACTTAGGTTACCCTATAAGACACCATGACAGACAGTAGCGCGCAGCTTCTTAGCGAACGGGAAAAGGAACTCGATTTCGTGTACGCCCTGGCCGCATGCCTGGAAAACGCGGACGCCGATGAATCCGAAGCCGCCGCCGTATGCGCGCGTTTATTCGCACGGGCCTTAGCCTACCCGCAGTTGGCTGTAGTCCGCGTGCGCATTGGGCGTGTTGTCGCCATGTTCCCCACAGCAAACGACGAGTACGCCAGCGCGGATTCCTGGGGACTATCTGCAATCGGCGACGGGGATGCTGCATGCAGCGTCCAGGCTCGTTATCGCGATGCGGGCCTTTCATTTTCCGAGCGGGAAGCTGCATTGTGTTCGTCGGCCGCCAGGTTGTTGACGCTTGCTGCCGCGCGCATGGCTTTTGTCCGCGATATGCGGGCGACCCATGAACAACTTGAGCAAAAGAACGCCGCCTTGTCTGAGCTTTTGGGCCGGATCGAACTGGAAAAACGCCACATAAGCAACAGGTTAAAAACCGATATCGAAACCCGGCTTCTGCCCATTTTGGGCCAGCTGGAAAACACGGACCACAACGAAACCCAGGAGCTTGCAAAGAAAGCAAAGCGTGAACTCAAACGGGTGTTTGGCTCCCATGGGCCGGAAGATCCACGCCTTCGCTTAAGCGCGCGCGAGTACCAGATTGCCGAACTTGTAAGCGCCGGCATGACCAGTAAGGAAATAGCCAAAGGCTTATCCATAAGCCTTGCTACGGTAGAGCGGCACCGGCATACGATACGCAAAAAACTCGGCATGGAAGCCAGAGTCGGCTCCATTGCCTTGGCTTTCGATCCAAAGCTGGAAACTTTGTAGCAATAACTTGTATACAACCATACAAGTAAGCTACATATACACTCATGGTACGCGAATGACCGTAAAGGCAGTATGTTCCTTTTGAGGATTTCTTCTCACTATCATCCCACCGGAGAAAAACCATGAGCGACACCATTCTCCTCGGCTTGCCGGACCACCGGAAACTGTCCGGCATAGTAAGCGCGATGAAAGCACGGCGGGTCGCCCTAGCGCCCCACCTGCTTAAACTGGAAGGCGAACTGAAGCATGCCATCGTCGTAGGCGAGCCAGAGCTGCCGGACAATGTGGTCAGCATAGGTTCTACCGTCAAATTCGAGGACCTGGCCACAGGCGGGCAGCACTATGTTCGCATTGTATTTCCGGCGGAACTGGACGGAACCGAGGGGACAACCAGCGTTCTGGCTCCGCTGGGCTGCGCGCTGATAGGCGAGCGCGCTGGAAGCTCGATTTCGTGCCAGACCCCTTCCGGAGAACGCCTCATACGTGTTTTAATGGTAAATAGGTGAATCGAATACATGAGTCCATGGTCGCGGTACGCAGAATCATGCCCGATAGGGCACAACCAGTTTCCCACCATGGAAAGCCTTGCCGGCAGCGCGTGCGAATCGGCGCGCGGCCGGCTTATGGAACTAGAAGGAATACGGACTGCCCTTAACGGAATGCCAACCTGCAGCGCCCCGTCTTCGGCCTTGGGCCGTTGCCGCGATATAGGATCTTTGGTTATGGAACTATTGCGGCGCGACAGAGGCAGACGTACGCTATACCTGCCTGCACGAGCCGTTTTGGGCAGATCCTGGGCGGTAGCCGAAGCGCAGGCGTGGTCTGCCCTGTCCAAAGCCTGCGTGCTTGCCGGCGCACCGGCCGACGAATGCCTGCGCGCCCGAGAAATAGCGGAAGCATGCATACTGGGCCTGATGGCCGAAGACGCGTACCAGGAAATGCTGGATGCACAGCGGGACGACAGCACGCGGGCAGCCGCGGCCAGAAGGCTCATAGCCCTGTGGGACGGCCGGCCGGCACGCCGCCTGGATGAGCCAAGCCTGTCGCTTGCAGAAGTGTGGGCCGCACGGAGGCGCAATCCTCCCGTATTCGGCACCATGCTCGGAACGGCGGAATTCATGGGGCTGTCCCTGGGCGTCGGTGGCTTGTGGTTCGATTTCGTTTCCGAAAAAATGTCCGAGGATGTCGTCGCAGCAGCGCTGAGCGAATTCCTGTTCGGTCTATCGCATGAGGAAATCTTGCTTGCTCGGGCTCATGTTGAATCCCAGGGGCCCCTTGGGCCCGATGAGCTTGCGAGCCGGCTGGGCATTGTAGAATCTTCCAGGGAGCTACCCGAGGCCGCAACCGACGATCCCCGAGATTTGTACCGCTTTTACGAAATGCGCAGGGAGCTAGCTGCCTTCCGCCGATTGTCTGGCACCCCCGGTCCGGTAGCCACCCTTGAAGGCGAATTCCTGGCCTGGACCCTGAACCACAGCGAATAGCGTTCAAAACCAATGGGTTTTAAAGCTTCCCTAATTTCGTAAAAATCCCTGTCAGAATAGCCGGCTTTCGATTATACTTTTTTTCATGCCTATCGACTATGCACCGGAGCTAGCGGTACTCCTCACCGTGGGTCCTTACCTGCTGTTAAGGCAGGTCTTCCATCCCCTTAAAACCAAGCATCTGGCGGGCCTGTGCGCCATTCTGTTTGCCGGTGGGGCCATCACATCCTTTGTGCTGCGATCCATGCCGGAAGCGGCTTCGCTTATGGTTACAGAAATTTTACCGCAGGCCGGAAGCATCGTGTTGTGCGTCGCCTTTGTGTCCATGCCGGCAGCTCTTGGGATGGTGTGGTCCATACCAAGAGTCCGCAGCCTGCTCCGGGCCATGCTTTCCATCCTGCCTGTCGTGGCAATGGCAGCCGCACTGGGCATAGGATTCGGCGGAGGCGGCTATGAGCTTACCCTGCGGGCAGCCTTCGCGCTGGCCGGTATCTTCGCCCTTGCGGTTTCTACAAATGCCATCCAGGCAGGCGCGCTCTGTATGGCGGCACTTGCACTCGTTTTTATGAGCAGCTTTCGACACGCCTGGCCGCTGTTTGCCAGCCTAAGCCTTGTAGCCGCCCTGGGAGCTATCGTCCTAAGCCGGATGAAACGGACTCGCCTTGCATTGCCGTGCCGCATACTGGGCTATGCCTCCGGAGGCTTTGCAATGATTGCAGGAGCCCGGCCTGCACTCGGAGCGCTCATAGGCAGCGCTTCGCTGTCATCTCATCTTGACCCACGTTCGGCACGCAGATACTTTGACGAATCCGCGCTGCTCTTACCCTTCCTGGCAGGTCTTGGCTTTAACGCAGAGCCGGCTCTTGTTTCCTGGCAAGCTAGCATCGCCGTCTGCGGCGCAGTACTTGGCAGCGCGGCTATCCGCGGGCTGCTCGGACAAAGCCGAAATACAAAACGCGACATCCGGCGCTTTATACCGGAATCCGGTCTTAGTTTCGGCTTGGCAATCGCGGCTACAAGTGCGGGCCTTATCGGAGATGCCACCATGGCAGGCTTAGTCATGGCATATGCGGCCGCTTCTTTATTTCCGGCCAAGCATAGTGAAGAGCAAGCCGACTCTAGCCTTACGCTGGTGGGCATATCCAAACGGCAAAATGCTGGCAGCCTCATA
>JAKQNL010000448.1 GCA_029565815.1 Spirochaetota bacterium
AGACTGGGTGCGCCCAGGTGCGGCCAGCCCGGCTCAGGCGGTGGGCAGCCTGGATTCCACGGCTGGCAGCCTGGCTGTAGAAGCATCGGCTTGGGCATATAAACGCACGCCCTTCATGCCTGGCGGAGAGCTTAGCGGGGCTATCATCACCGGGGCTAGCTTTCGCCTTGAGCCAGGCAACGGGGCCGCCCTTAAAGCACGGGCTGCAGAACTGGAAGCCGACCGCAGGGCAAAGGGTCACTTTGACTACCCATGCGCCGGCAGCATGTTCAAAAACGACCGCGCCTTTGGCCGGCCAACGGGCAAGATACTGGATGAACTGGGGTTCCGCGGCCGGCGCATAGGCGAGGCCATGGTGTCGCCCAAGCACGCAAACATATTTGTAAACGCCGGGCACGCACGCGCGGCCGACATGTTGGCCCTGGTTCAGCAAGCGCAGGGTGAAGCATACAAGGCCTTTGGCTTTAGGCTGGAACCCGAGGTGGTTTTTCTGGGGTTGAACCAGAATTGAACCACAGAGACGCAGAGACACAGAGAATGAAGAAAAAGTAACAATAAGATAATTAAACCACGGAAGGCTCGAAATTACATCAGCGTGCTTGATAGATTCCAAGGCACTATCGAAACACCCTTCCATTGCAGTGCCCGGTCTCCGGCATACAGCAAGGCACAATCTTCTACGTTAGCATCCGCGAAACGCGTCCAAGCCTCCAGTGCTGAAACCAATTCAGGCGAGAAGGTTTTGCCGGATTTCACCTCGATAGCTTTCTGCTTTTGTCCATCGTCACAGACTATATCCACCTCGGTTCCGACATTATCACGCCAAAAGTATAGGCCTGGATCGACGCCAGCCGAATGACGCGCTTTAAGGAACTCCGCTACGATTAAGCACTCAAAGAGATTGCCCCTGTTCGGATGAACAAAAAGTTCCTCCGCAGTTTTTATACCAAGGAGCCTAGCAGCCAGACCTGTATCTACAAAATAAAGCTTTGGGCTTTTGACAAGACGCTTACCGAAATTCTGATGGTAGGGCTGTAAGAGGTAGACAATCCCGCTGGTCTCAAGAACGGATAGCCAAGCGCGAGCTGTGTTATGCGACAAGCCGCAGTCAAGAGCCAATGCGCTCAGGTTAAGGAGCTGGCCAACACGGGAAGCGCACATCTTCACAAAGGTCTGGAACTGCCCAAGATCCTTCACATTGATAATTGACCGCACATCGCGCTCTACATAGGAAGCGATGTAATTGGTGTACCAGTCGTAGGAGCTAACATTCCGGTCATAGATGGGTGGATAAAAGCCTTTGACTATCGCCGTGAAAGGATCTGCCGGCAGTTCACCTGCAGTCTTTAGCTCTGCTACAGAAAAAGGAAGGAGCGTAAGAAAGGCTGCCCGGCCCGCCAAAGATTCGGTAACACCGGCAAGTAGGCCGAACTGCTGAGAACCAGTTACAACGAACCTGCCGGGCCTTGGGTCTGCATCCACGGCTGTTTTCAGATACGAAAAGATCTGGGGTACCGCCTGTGCTTCGTCCAGGATGAGCCCATCACGATAGGTATCGAGGAGCCCCCGGGGATCCTCTCTAGCCAGCCGGGCTATATCAGGATCCTCAAGCGATAGATAGGGCAAGGTGGGAAAACAGGCTTTAGCTAGTGTAGTTTTGCCCGATTGCCGCGGACCAGTGATGCATAGCACCGGAAAACCTTTTTCAAGCCGATGCAAGGTGTCCGCCACGTGTCGTGGTATCATAGTTATAGTGTATCGTGTTTTTACAATTTGTCAATCGCAATGACAAATTGTAAGCAATTGAGCTTAAATCTAATCTGGCCAAAAAAGACCAAGCACGGTGCAAAGGCACTAAGAAAACAAATACGGTATTGAACCACGGAGGAGCGGAGACACGGAGGGGAAGGACTGGGCCTTCCTTGGGATAGCTAGTAACTAATTTCTATTAAATATAGATTTATACCCCAGTGGCCCGAGGCTTATGGGGAAATTCCCGTTTTCTC
>JAKQNL010000417.1 GCA_029565815.1 Spirochaetota bacterium
GTCGTTCATGAAAATACGCAACCCCGACTATATCGCAAACATGCAAGGCGCGCCCTTGGACCACGGCGTTCCCGATGCGCAAGCCCTCATTGCACGCGTTGTGGCGGCAGTGCCGGAACTGAAAGCCGGCACTGCTCGAACTCGCTTTGTGGCAAGCGTGTCCAACGGCCAGGACAGCATACCGGTACTTGCAACAGCCATCGATGCTTTAAGCGACAGCCGGGTATTCCAGCTACCCAAAGCCCTTATAGAAGGCCACTGGCTGGATTCGAACGGCACCGTTGTGATCGGGAAAAATCTTGCTAGCCTCTTAGGTATTGCAAGCGGCGACTGGATAACGATATCCGCCACCACGGCGTGGGATACTCTGAATGCGAACCAGTACCATGTTGCCGGAATTGTGGACAGCCCGATGCCGGAAATAAACGACTCGGGCTTGTTCATAGCCTTCCCCGATGCGTACGAACTAGTAGGAGCAGATGGACTAGTTACCGAGTTGTGTTTTAGCGCGCACGAGTACGCGCAGCTGGATGCAATGCTGTCCGCCTCCGATCGGGCCGCACAGGCAGCCCAGGCGCTAACCCCTACCATGCGAGCAGATTCCATAGGAACATTAGCCAAAGACTATCTAGCGATGCGAGCCATGAAGGGCAAGGCATCGTACTTTATCATTCTTACCGTGCTCCTTATCGCCGCGGTAGGCATTGTGAACACCATACTGATGAGTGTATTCGCGCGCATACGGGAGATAGGCGTTCTTAAAGCATACGGCATGGAACAAAAAAGTATCCAGCGTCTATTCACACTGGAAGGCGTGATGGTTGGCGTGGTTGGAAGCTTAGGCGGCGTTGCGCTTGGCTCAATCTTCGTGGGCATGCTCACGCGCTACGGCATCAATGTTGCATCCATGGTTGGAAATGTGGATATGGGCGGCCTACCCCTTAACAGCACGATATACGGCGTGTGGAATATTCCTACAATAATAGCGGGCTTTGTTTTTGGCGTACTGGTAGCACTATTTGCTTCGGGTATCCCTGCCCGCATGGCAAGCCGCATGGAAGCAAGCCGGGCTTTGCGCTTTGTATAAACGCTTGAAGATGCCAAGCTCAAGGAGGAGAACATGGGTATAGTGCGTATGGCTTTGCGGAACCTTGGCAGAAACCGCAGGCGAACCATACTGGCAGCAAGTTCTACAGGCATAGCCATCATGCTGGTGCTGATACTTAACGGCATGATAGGCGGCTTTATGGGTTCCATTGTAAAAAACTACACAAAGAACGATGTAGGTCATATAAATGTAACAACAAAGGAATACCGGGAGCGGGAGCGCTTTAGCCCCGTGGATGCGGCCATTGCCGATTCTGCCAGCATTGCCCAGGCTATCCGAAACATACCGGAGTTAGAAGGCGCCCTGGTTACGGAGCGCATACGCTTTGGCGTGGTGCTATCTTCTGACAGCGGCAGTAAGGCAGCCCTGTGCATGGCAGGAGAGCTGGAAACAGAGAAGAGCCTCCTTATGCTCGATAGATCAGTTTCGGAAGGCCGCTACCCGTCGGCCCCCGGGGAGACCATCCTGGGCTGGGCTCTAGCACGCGATTTGGGCCTTGGCCTAGGGGACAGCCTTAAGGTGCAAACGGAAAAATCAGATTCCGGCATTGGCTATAAAAAATTTACCATAGTTGGAATCTTTACAACCGGGGTGAACACGCTGGACAATGCGGTTTTTCAAATCGGCCTGGATGATGCACGATCGCTTTTAGCCCTGGAAGACTCTGCCCAGCAGATACTGGTAATGCTCAAAAACTACCGAAACGCGGACAGGGCAGCTGCCTTGATCGAGACAGCCATAACAGAGACAGCAAGCGTTGGAGGCAAGCAGGAACTATCGGTAAAGCCATGGACACAGATGGGAGATTTCCCGCGCTTTGTGATTATGGCAGAATCAATATACTTTTGGATGTACCTGGCCGTTGCCTTTTTGGGTGCTTTTATCATAACCAATATCATGATGATGGTTGTACTGGAACGGCGAAAGGAAATAGGCCTTTTAAAAAGCATGGGCATGAGCAACGCGAAGCTATTGCTGCTGTTTTTAACGGAAGGCTGCCTTATGGGAACGCTTGGCTCTATTTTCGGTACGGCGTTT
>JAKQNL010000424.1 GCA_029565815.1 Spirochaetota bacterium
CTTCGGCCAGCTCGTCGGAGAACATGGACGCGCCGTCCAAAAGCTCTTCGCGGTACTTAGCGGCATCCGATTTCAGGTGTTCGGGTATCTCAGCGTAGCGCAGGTCCACGCCGCCTTCGCCGTCAAAGTATACGGCTTTCATCTCTACCAGGTCCACAAGACCTTCTAGCTTGTCTTCAAGGCCTATGGGCATGGTGATGAACACCGCGTTCAGGCCAAGTTTTTCTGCAATCTGGTTGCGCACCCGGAAAGGGTTTGCGCCGGTGCGGTCGCACTTGTTTATGAAAACCAGACGGGGTACATGGTAGCGCTTAAGCTGGCGGTCTACGGTGAGGGTCTGCGACTGTACGCCGCCAACCGAACACAGAACCAGCACGGCGCCGTCCAGCACGCGTAGCGATCGCTCCACCTCGATGGTGAAGTCCACGTGGCCTGGGGTGTCGATCAGGTTGATCGACGTATCTTTCCACTGCACGTTGGTCGCCGCAGACTGGATGGTTATGCCACGCTCGCGCTCCAGGTCCATGGAGTCCATGGTTGCGCCAACGCCGTCCTTGCCGCGAACTTCGTGAATCGCATGAATCTTCCGGCAATAAAAGAGGATGCGCTCGGACAGGGTTGTTTTGCCCGAATCGATGTGGGCGCTGATACCGATGTTGCGCATCTTGGAAATGTCAAAAGCCATGATGTACCTCTTGCTTCTTTCGGGGTACGGTTCGTCCATTACATAGCCGAACTCGAGTTACGTCGTTTGTCGTTGATTCGCGAGTCCGTCCGTTCATGTTGCCACGGGGGCACGCACTAACGGAGACGAACCCATGTGCGGTTTCTCGTACAGGCGTATCTGCGGTGCGCAGGAAGCGCGGTAGCATGAAAAACGTACTCCATTCGTGAGTATAGTGATATTGGCTGACCATGACAAGACCTACGGGCGCGTCCGGGCAGGCCCGGACCGGGCTTTTCGGGAGTACTCCTCGCCGCCTGTGGCGTGCCACAGCGGCTGTGGGGTACTCCCTGCAATCCCTCGCGCTTCACCCCGGAAGGTTACTATCTATAGACAGCTAGCTCTTCGTCATAGCAGAAGGTAAAATGCCCGCACGCATTACCCCAAGGAGGATTATTGTGGATTTACCCTATGCAGAACCATACCGTATAAAGAGCATTGAGCCGGTGTACCGCTCGACACGCAAAGAGCGCGTGGAATGGCTGGCCCAGGCCAAGTACAATCTGTTTAACCTAAAGAGCGAACAGGTGTTCGTGGACCTTTTAACCGATTCCGGAACCGGCGCCATGTCCAGCGCACAGTGGGCAGAAATTATGCTTGGCGACGAAAGCTACGCAGGCGCTACAAGTTACTACAAGCTCAAGGACACAATCGCGGAGCTTTTGGGCTTTGAGCACTTCCTGCCCTGCCACCAAGGCCGAGCTGCCGAGAACGTGCTGTTTAGTACGCTTATCGGCGTGGGCGACGCCGGCGCGGGCAAGGTTGTTCCGGGCAACAGC
>JAKQNL010000430.1 GCA_029565815.1 Spirochaetota bacterium
CAGCTTGGTTCCATCATAGCAGGCGGCATGGTGCTCGCCCTGGTGCCGCTCTTAATGCTCTGAAACCAGAGCCCCCTGAAAGGAGTAATACGATGGATGCATTTATTGAGCAGATGAAAAACGCGTCGGTGCTTACCCAAGCCTTGGCTGTAAGCGCAGGCGGTCTTATAGGAGTTTTTCTAACCTTGGCTGTGTTTTTTCTCATTATTCGCTTGTCCGTTAAGCTTAAGTAACAGTACTAAGCGCTTCCGACTCATGAAAAAGGGACAGTCGCCATGATGGTGACTGTCCCTTTTATGTATGGCAACGACAGTGACTGACGACGGTGACAGTCACCATTACGGGAACTGCACCACGGTGACTGTCACCAGTACGCCTTTACGGCAGGGTACAATCTTCTGCCATGGAAAAGCCGCCGTTACGCGAGGCGATACCGGCTTTAATGGTGATGGGAACTTTTCCGCTATCCGTACTGATGATGAGCGTGTTTCCGTTCCAGCTGTAGCTGGCCGCTACTCCTTGTGGCAGCACAATGGATTCCGGCGTAAGGCGTTGAACCATGGGTGTGGAAAAGGTGATGTATGCGATAGTACCGTCCCAGTTCGCGCTAAGCACGCGTGGGCGTAGGCTATCTAAACCGCTTGCGCCTAGCCTGTCGTCTGTAGCAATGAAGATGAGAGAGCCGTAGGCTGGCACGCTCACCTTTATGGCTCCCTTTTCCACCCGCGCCGATAGGCCAGGTGATGCATCGTGGCCGTCTTCGTCGCTACGGAACACGCAGGAAAATCGCTGGCCATCGAGCGCATCGAGCATCGCCACCGGAATGTTCAGGGTCTTCTCTTTTGGGTTGTTGTTGGTAACCACCACCATGCGCTGGCCTGCGCCCCAGCGGCCAAAGGCAAACACGCCCTTATCCACAGACCACAAGGGCGCGTATGAACCGTGGCTCGTAACCTCGTACTTTTTGTGTAGGGCTATGATGTCCTTGAAGAACGACAGCAGTTTTTTGTCTTGCGCGTCCCAAGGGTAGGTGCGCCTGGAGTCCGGGTCGGTAAAGCCTGCAAGGCCGGCTTCGTCGCCGTAGTACAGGGTGGGGGCGCCCGGCATGGTCATCTGCATAACGGTGGCCTGCATCAGTATGCCCTTGTTTACGCCGTTGTCGGCTTTGGATTGCGGCGACAGGTCTTTGTTCGGCCTTTGGTCGTCCACAAAGCCGCTGGTGCGCGTAAGGAAGCGCGAGTGGTCGTGGTTGGACAGCTGGTTCATGGCCGTTTCCAAAGACAGCCAGGGTAGTTTAGCCATGCGCTCGCGCAGGTCTTCGGAAAACTGGCGGGCGTTCTGGTGGCGCTCGGGGTAGTAGCCGTAGCTGTGCTTTTCCAGCCCGGTAAGGAAAAATCCAACAGGCTCGAAAAATGCGTCGTAGTTCATGACCGTGTCCCACTGGTCGCCCGATAGCCATGCCGACGAGTCGCCATATACTTCGGCCAGTATCACCGCGTCGCTCTTTGCATCCTTTACCGCATCGCGGAACATGCGCCAGAATCGCTGGTTGTAGGCAGGGGTGGTGCCAAGCTCTGCGGCCACGTCCAGGCGCCAACCGTCCACGCCTTCTGGGCCTGTGGTCCAGTCGCGCACTATCTTGAGTATGGTTCCGGCAAGGGCAGGATCGCCCTCGTAGTTGAGCTTTGGTAGGGTCTTATAGCCGTACCAGGCTTCGTAGCTTTCGTTGCCTGGCCAGCTATCGTTGTTATTAAAAACAAACCAGTTGCGGTAGGGGGAATCGGCGGACTCGTATGCGCCAGCACCTGCGGACAAAGGCCCGGCTTCATTCGGGTACAGCCCTTCGCGGTCCAGCCATGGGCCAAAGGAGCCAGCGTGGTTGAACACGCCGTCCAGGATTATCTTCATGCCCCGCTTGTGGGCTTCGGATACCAGCTTCCGCATGAGAGCGTTGGACGCTTCCAGGTTCTCCAGGCTCGTGGTGCGCGTGATGTACATGGACGCATCCTTGTTCACGCTGGAAGCGTTACCGAACACCGGAGAGCGCCAGTAAGGGTCCTTGGACGGGTCTATGCTCTGGCCGCCGTCCTTGATGATGGTGCCAAAGTGCGGATCGATGTAGCGGTAATCCTGGGTGTCGTACTTGTGGTTGGACGGCGACACGAACACTGGGTTCAGGTATATGCCGTCTATGCCCAGCTTTTGTAGGTAATCCAGTTTGTCTATGATGCCCTGCAGGTCGCCACCGAAAAATTCGCGGGTCCGGTCCGAGCCGGAAGCGTAACTGCGCGATCCGTCGGGCAGGGCATTCCAGTCGTCTACCTTCACTGCCGGCCAGTTGTCGTACATGTATTCGCCGTCCACCACATCGTTGGTCGGGTCGCCGTTATAAAAGCGGTCCACGAATATTTGGTACAACACTGCGCCCTTCATCCAGTCGGGCACATCAAAGCCGGGAGCAAGCTTAAAGCGGAACGAGTCGCCGGGGGCCTTGGTTTCCACGCCGCGCCGCGAATAGTATACGGTTTTTTTACCCTGCCACAGCTGGAACCAGTAGGCCAGGTTTACTTCCAGCGGCGGTAACTCTGCCACCCAGTAGTCGTAGCGTCCTTCGGCCCCGGCAAGCACCATATCGAGCGAAGCACCTTGCCACTGCACTTGGGCGGCCGTGGTTTGTGCCTTAGGAACGCGTATGCGCACCGTTACCTTATCGCCCTTAGCCGGCTCCTGGGGGCTTACAAACTCCGCTGAGCCGTCGGAGTAGATAAGTGCCGTTTCGAATTTGTCAAAGCGTTCCGGCGTTTGTGCCGGGGCCATGAATCCTGTCTGCTTGGAGCAGGATAGGATTGTTAACCCAAGCGTTAACGCAAGCACGACAGATGCGGCTATGGAATATCGCTGTTTGCTCATGGTTCTATTCCTCATCATTTTCTGGGCCCGTATAGACCGGCTGACCTTGCCATGTCCGCGGTCCAGCGTATGGTCTTGTCCCCGTCCGGAATGAATGCCGGGTTACTCGTGTCGTCGGGGAATTCGTCCAGGTCTATCCAGGCGGATTTAAGAGCCCACGCCAAGCCGCTTTCCCACTCCACGCGGAAACTGGAGTTGTCGTCAAAAGCAAAGTACACCTTTGCGTCGCCTTTCTCGAAGTTCATCACGATAGTCCATATATTGTCGCCTGCAACGCGGTCGCCCTTTTGGCCATCGTCGCGCATGTCGAACACCGGCCATGAACCGCCTGCAAAGGCTTCCTGGGTTTCGCTGTCGTAGCGGAAGGTGCCTTTTATTTTAAGCGGAGGAGTTACGTTTTCTTTAGGATGAGCTGCATCCACCCACACGCCGTGCAGGGTCGATGCGTCCACTTCGATAGTGATGAGCGCCGTGCTTTTGAGCGAACCGGGTGGCAAAACCTCTATCTGGAGTGTGCCGTCGTAGCGCTCAGAAGCTAGGGATGCCGTAAGGCCTACAGTCACCGTTGTCGGGCTGTCCGGGGCTACAAAGTCCACCTCGTTGGCTACCATAGTCGGCTCGATGCTGCCACTACTGGCTGTCCACTGGAACTCCGGAGCGCCCTGGCCGTCCATGGTTACAAACGCAGACAGGGGCAGGCGGCCTCCGGTTTCAACAGCAAGGCTAGGAGCGTACAGGGACAGTCCCTCTTCTGCTTGGTTCGCTGCTTGGCTTACAGGTTGTGGCGCGCATGCGCTGATTATGGTGGCTACGACGGCTAGGCATAGCATGTAGTATAACAGCCTGAGCGGGCGAGGCGGGGGTAAACGGTGCATGGTATCCTCCGGAACATCCGTGTTTTGTGGATTGTAAACCGGTTTAGTAAAGCGTGCAAGTTGCACCTCCTAGTGTTACGAAGCTTTGGGATGTATGCGACCGTGAAAGTTATTCCTTATTGACTGAGCCTACTTTCCGCAGATCGCGCGTGGGCATAGAGGCCCTCCAAGCGGGCAAGCGCGGCACTGTCGCGGTATAGCTGCTCCGAATCGGGCTTTGTATCCATGCGTATCCACGTGCGCACGCGGGTAAAGCTGTACACGGACAGGCC
>JAKQNL010000005.1 GCA_029565815.1 Spirochaetota bacterium
CGCCTGGTGTGCCACTACTGCGGATATTCCGCTCCAGGAGGCGGTGCGGAATATCCGCAGTAGTGGCACACCAGGCGGTTTCTGTCTTTGTGGTAGGTAAGGCCTACCGAACATTGCCTACAGCTAGCTTCGGCTCCGCAACTGCGGCAGGACCAGAAATGGGAAAAACCCCGACGGTTCAAAAACAGTATGGATTGGCCGCCTTCCGCTTTTACCCGCCTCACTGCATCCACAAGGCTGGAAGACAAGGCGCCTTCCTGGCCGCGCATGTCCACAATGCTTATTGCTGGCATGTCGCCGCCGGCTAGGCGTTTAGTTAGGCTTAGACGTTGCAGCTGGCCTTGGGCCATTAGGTGCCAGGATTCTACCGACGGCGTTGCGGAGCCCATGACCAGGCGAGCTCCCGATGCTGCGGCCAGTCGCATCGCAACCTGCCGTGCATGGTAGCGCGGCGAACTGCCGGCTTTGTACGAGCTTTCGTGCTCCTCGTCCACCACGATAAGGCCAAGATCGCGTACCGGAGCAAACACTGCGCTCCTGGCTCCAACAACTACCCGGGCTTGCCCAGACTGGACACGCCGCCATTGGGCTAGCTTTTTTGCAGGGCTTAGGCCGGAATGGATGACAGCGCATGCGTCCCCAAAGCGGCGCACCAATGCTTTAAGCACCTGGTGGGTAAGCGCAATCTCCGGCACCAGGTAGATGACGCCGCGGCCTTCGGCCAGGGTGGCTTCCGCGGCTTGCAGGAACACTTCGGTTTTTCCCGTACCGGTTGGCCCGTACAGGTACCAGCGGCCGCTTGTATGGGCGCATATCGCGTCGCGGGCTCGCTGTTGCTCCTCCGATAGCTGTAGGGCCTTTTCCCCGATGACCAGGTTGTCAAAGGCCTCAGTTGCCGTGGCTGCCGAAACGGACGCTGACCGGCCTTCTTTGCGCCCCGATGGCATCATGGCCGATAGAGCCTCGCCCAAGGGGCAAAAATACATGCCGGAAATCCAGCGCGCTAGTTCCAGGCTGTCTGCGCCAAAGAGGGGATTGGCATCCACTATCGATGAATATTCCTTAACCGAGGCCGGATCGATGGGACACTGCTCGTAGTGCTCGGTAACCCAGCCGGCCAGCGTGCGTCGGCCAAAAACTGCCTCCACGCGGCATCCTATTCGGGCGTCCATGCCCGGCGGGTTACGGTAGGTGAACAGACGGTTTATGGGCAGGTCAAACGCTACCCCTACATACTCAGCCATCGCTAAGCACGGACTTAAGCAGCTTTAGGTCTTCCCAGGCCGGCCGCTTAAGCGTTTCTTCCCTTAAAAGAGCGTTCGGGTGGTAGGTTGCGACAAGTGGTATGCCGTTATAATTCCACACCGTAGCCCGGAGTTTTGCGATACCGTCGCGGGTTTTTAAAAGAGCCTGGGACGGGATGCGGCCAAGGGCAAGTATGGCTTTTGGCTTGAGCGCAGCCATCTGGCGGGTCAGAAAATGCATGCATGCGTTTTGCTCGTCCGGGGCCGGGTCGCGGTTCATGGGCGGGCGGCACTTAACGATAGTAGCAAGGTATGTATTGGCTTCCCGGGACAGGCCGATGGATGCCAGCATCTTGTCCAAGAGCAGGCCCGCATCTCCTGCAAAAGGCTTTCCGCTGTGGTCTTCTTCCTGACCCGGGCTTTCGCCTACCACCAGCACTACAGGATGCTGCGGGCCGCTGCCAAACACCACGTGGCTGCGCGATGCAGCAAGCCTGCATTTTAGGCAGCGCAGCGCCTCGGCCCGTATGATTTCT
>JAKQNL010000014.1 GCA_029565815.1 Spirochaetota bacterium
ATCGTGTCCGCCTGCCGGGCTCAATTCCAAAACAGTAAACGTACCGTCGGTAAGCGTGCCGGTCTTGTCAAACACAACCGTCTTAGCGTCCGCTAGCGCATCCAGAATGGAAGCTCCTTTTATGAGTATGCCCCGCCTGGCTGCTCCGCCAAGACCGCCAAAATAACCAAGCGGAACGCTTACCACAAACGCGCATGGGCAGGAAATAACCAGCATAACGAGCGCGCGGTATGCCCAATCCGTAAGCCGAGCTCCCGGAACAAAGATGGGCGGAATAAACGCCACCAGGGCCGCGGCTCCTACCACAAAGGGCGTGTACCAGCGGGCAAAGCGGGTTATAAAAAGTTCTGTCTTTGCCTTGCGCTGAGCGGCGTGCTCCACCAGTTCCACGATTTTTGCCGCCGAGGACTGGGCTGCAGGCCGGTCTGCCCTAATGGTTAACGCTGCATCCATCGCGATAAAGCCAGCCAGCGCTTCATCCCCTGGTCCTGCCGGACGCGGCTCGCTCTCACCGGTCATAGATGCCGTGTTAAAAGAACCAAGCCCTTCCGTAACGACGCCATCCACCGGTACCCGTTCGCCGGGCCGTACCAAAACCAGCTGACCGGGAACCACCACATCCGGATCCACTGTAATCCACTGGCCGTCTT
The DNA here is from genome assembly GCA_029565815.1 of Spirochaetota bacterium. GTDB lineage: Bacteria > Spirochaetota > Spirochaetia > Treponematales > UBA12059 > JAKLIU01. Next base: position 651 of record JAKQNL010000014.1, read on the forward strand.
CTAGTATGCGCGCGCTGTCCGGGCGAAGCGCCAGCAAAGCGCGAATGGATTGCCGGCTTTTGTCAGCCGCGGCGTCCTGGAGCATTTCTCCTATTCGGTAAAACACCATAACGCCTATGGCTTCTTCCGTTGCCCCTATGATAAAAGCGCCTAGGCTTGCGATAGCCATAAGGAACAATTCATCCATTACCCGACCGCGGATTATATTTTTTGCTGCTCCTTGTAGTACGTCCCAACCGGCAAGGAGGTAGGCTAAAACTTCCAGAACTATCCCAGGATATGCAAGCCAGCGCGGGCCGCTTCCGCTTCGCCCAAGTTTCCACAGCAGCATGCCGCCTGCAGCCAGGATAACGGCAATGCCTAGTTTTATAAGTTCGGCTGTACGCGCATTCTTTACGCCCTGCGAATGTTCAGCTTTAGAGCTGTGTCCGGAACAAGCCGAACAACATCCTTCGTAATCATGGCTCATAGAGAAATCCTTCCTTCCGTAACATGTTCAAGCGCGACCTTAAGAATCTTTCCTATGTGCGCGTCATCCAGCGCATAAAACACCGATTTTCCATCGCGTCGAAAACGCACCAGACGCGCACGCCTAAGCATGGCCAGTTGATGGCTTACAGCCGACTGGTTCATGCCCAAAACTTCCGTAAGATCGCACACGCACAGTTCCGTTTTGGAAAGCGCCGTAAGGATACGCAGGCGCGAAGGATCGGAAAAGACTTTAAACAGTTCCGACAGCGCGATAAGCGTGCCAGTTTCCAGTTCCGCCTGCACTGCTAGCTGCACCGCCTGCGGGTGCACCACGGAGCACGAACACGATCCCGGACGGCTTTTTTCTGCTGGCACAAACCCTCCCATGAACGTATGCTTATGCGTTCATATATAAGATACCGGAGCTAAGCGCTTAGCGCAAGCCCTGTTTGCAAAAACAAAAAGCCCCAGCTTTCGCCGGGGCTTTCATCACACTGACTCCATGCTAGCGAATACCGGCCTGCTCTACCAGTTCCGGAAAATCGTAGCTTTGCTCGACAAAATAGCGAAGGTCAAAATCCTCATGCGTTACCACAATGACTATGGTAGCGTTTTGGGACATGTATTCGCTAATGGCCTTCATGACCATGGCTCGCGTCTCAAAATCTATGTGCGCAAACGGCTCGTCCAAAAGGAGCACTTCCGGTTTCGCAGCCAAGGCCCTTGCTATGTCCATGCGCTTCATCTCGCCGGAAGACAGGGATTTTGGATACGTGTCATAGTGGACGGTTTTAAGACCAACCTTGTCCATGTACAGCGCCATAGCTTTTTCATCCAGGTGCTCGGATCCGCCTTTTGCCCCAGCAATCTGGCGAACCGAATCGCGTATGCGCAGATCGGGGAAAAACGCGTAGCGCGAGTCCTGCTGTACCACGGTCATGCGCTTACGGAACGGCAAAAAGAGGTGCGGGTCTGAGCCGCGCTCTGTAGGCTTTAGCTGTACCAGATCCTGTCCATCTAGCACGATGGAACCCTTGGTGCCTTCTATGAGGCGCAGTATGCCTTTTATCATGCTCGACTTGCCACAGCCCGACGGGCCGGTAACGCCGTAAATGGTAGACTTGTCAAAGCGAATGGTTAAGGCTTTATAAGCACTAAAGGTACGCTCGCCAAAAATACCGCGCTTAAAGTAGCTTTGCGACACATCGGACAGCGACAAGCCCTGGCCCTCCGCCCGGCTTGCTGCCGGTTTTTCAAAACCTGCTGCCTTGGGTACTGACGGAAGGTCTTTTAGCTGTGCGTTTTCCAGCACGTATGCCTTATCCAACTTAAGCGACTGGATAAAGTCCAAATCGTGGCTGGCCATAAGCACGGTTTTTTCCCTATCAGGCAGTATCTCCGTGTTAAGGAACTCCGCAAAGCGAACGCGCAGGTTGCGGTCCAGGTTTACCGTAGGCTCGTCTAACAGCACCAGGTTGCCCGTGCGTGACAAAAGTATCATCAGGGTGATGCGCTGAAGCTCGCCGCCGGAAACCTCGTCCGGGTACAAACGCGCAAACGCGTCAAAATCCAGCTTAAAATAATGCTTAAGCCTGCGAACCACCTGTTCCCGCGATTCGGGCGCCAGGAGCTTTCGGTTGTGTTCCAGCGTCAGGGCTGGGTTCATGGCCTGTGCACTCTCCGCCGGCACAAATACAAGGCCCTTGTTCATAATGTCGGACCAGCTGCGCTGGCTGGTCTTGCGGCCGCCTTTGTACGCCTGCAATCCATGAATGAGCATTTCGCCATCCAGGGCAAAGGTGCGTGGTGGCAAAAAACCAGCAACCGCCCGTAAGAGCACCGATTTACCCACGCCGGTTTTGCCGATGATCACGCTGGATGAACCGGGCTGTGGCTCAAAAGAGACTGTGTCCAACAAGGTGCGCTGGCCTAATCGTATGGAGAAACACTGTAAGCAAAGTGGAGAGGCCGTCATGATCGTACGTCCTTTTTCTGGTTCAGAACCAAGAGAAACGCTATACTGGTTGCTGCCAACAACAGCGATGGGAGCCAGAATAGAAGCGGGTTCCCACCCTCGAACAGGGCATCTCGGTTTGCGGCGATAAGCGCGCCGGGGCTGTGGTGGGCCGGTGTTCCGTAGCTGCCAAAACCCAGCTGGATGACAAAACCAAACGAGCAGTCCAGCACCAATGTTTTAAGCAGAATGCCCGCTGCCGAATGGCGTATGGCAGCCAGCATGGTATCGGTCCGCATAAGCACGCTCAGTATGTGCGCCTTGGTAAAACCGTAGGATCGGAACGATAGGCTATATTTCCTGTGATACAGGTCCCCAAGCGGAATGGCCAATCCGCGCACCGCCTCCGGAAGTACCGTTAGCGCTGCCGCAAAAATAAACACGCCAAGCGAAGCAAGCTCCGATACGTTTGATGCGTGCCTTGCCAGATAACCGGAAACCGGCGCGTAGCAAAACAGCGCGATGAGTATGGACGGCACCGACTCAATGGCCTTGAGCACGCTGGCCAATCCGCGGCCAAGCGGCGTGGACAACACGCTTACATAGCCAAGCACGATGGCGACCAAAGACGATACTAACAGTGTTGCCAGTAGCGTTACAGACAGCTGCTTAAAGGAAGCGAACAGCGATAGCTGGTACTGAGGCGGTAAATTTGTTGTAACGCTATCCGGCGGCAGCCACGCTAAGGCTAGCGGCAGCACAAGGATAGCAAGCAGAGCCCACAGCACTATCTTAAACGGCTTTTTCATACCACCTCGGATAAACCAGAAACAGGATGGACTTGACGATGAACGCAACCACTGCGTTCACGCACAAGAGTATAAACACCGACGCGACCAGTAGATCGGTATTGGACGCAAGGAGCGCATCCAGAAGCGTGCTGCCAAGGCCGGGGAACGAGAACACGATCTCAGCTATGGTTACCGCGCCTATGATGGCCGGAACTTTTCCGGCCAGATACGGAATGAATCCGGGCAAGCTGGATGAGAACAGGTAGCCGGACATGGTGCCGGGCAATGGAAAGAGCTGACCCAAGGGCGCGCCTAAGGTGCTAAACACCTCGGAGTACGTTGTATTAAGCTGACGCTCCATGTCGGCCATGAGGAAGGACAGAGCGTCCCAACCCAAACCGCCCAGTGCGACTACCGCAAGCGCGATAAGCGGAAAGGGAGCCTCGCTACCAAAGCCGTTGGCAAGCACCCAAAAGCCCACAAAGAGCGGCACCGCCGCAAGGAGGCCCAGAAGGCCACCAAGCAGCTTGCTTACGGCAAGCACTCCGCGCTGTCCGTGCCGAGCAGCCAGATAACGTGCCGTGGTCGCAAATGACGCACCGCATACGGCTATCACCGCAAGGATGAATAGCGACGCAAGCGCAAGCGGCAAGGTTATCGCCGCCCCGCTAGCGATGATGCGGCCGGCGCTAAAGCCCGGGTTGGCTGCCTGAAAATCCTGAGCACCCGTTACCATAAGCCACAGCGATCGGCCTGCTTCCGGATAGCTACTGGGAGGCGCCCCGATGGACAAAAGGTACAAGAGCGTTAATGCAAGTGTGCCTACCACGGCGAACACAACGCCGTGCATGACAAACTCGCGCATTAGAAAACGCAGAAATCTCATGGCACCATCCTACAACGACCACTCTTCGACGGACAGGAACGGATTGTCGGTGGCTATGATTACACCTTTAAGCCCGCGCGAGTACACGTCTTTCTGGAGCTTGAAAAGGAAGATGGACGGAGCCAGGGCGGCCACCTTCTCGTTGATGCGCAGGGTAAGGTCCACCCACTCGGTGGTTACCACGGCCTTTTCCCACTGATCGAACAGGGCATCCAGGTCGCTGTCAGCGATACCCGTTACGTTTTGTTCACCATTGGAGCGGAACTGGCTGCCCAGGCTGGAATACAGGTTGTCAAAGCCCTCGCTATAGGTAAGCGCAAGCTCGAAGTTGCGCTCGGTGAACACAAGGCGCCTAAACACCTGATCGCCGGTGCGCTTTGCCTCGACCTTTAGGCCGATGCGCGCTAGCTGGTCCACTACAGACTTTGCCAAGGCCGAACCGAATTCGCCGAGCGAGTCCGGATATAAAAGTATAGCAGTCTGGCCATCCAGGCCGGAACTGGCTGCCAAGGTTTTTGCGCGCGCAAGGTCTTCGGGCAGCAAGTCCGGCACCGGGCTGTTCACGTATTCGGGTATGGTGCTGGTAAACAGGTCCGACGGAAACAGGCTGGAGCCGCGCACGATGCCGCTTGTGCGGTCCGTGATGCCAGGAACCATGGCAGCTCGATCCATGGCTAAAGACATTGCGGCGCGGGCGTTTGCATCGGGGAAGAGCTTGCTATTGATGCACACCTGGTAAAACGCGTAGGGCAGG
>JAKQNL010000029.1 GCA_029565815.1 Spirochaetota bacterium
CACCGGCGGCATAGGCCAGCACGGCATAAAAATGCGCGAACGCATCTGCCACCGGCTGGAAAACGTCGGCATCATGATGGACTACGGTCGCAACATGGAAGCCGCAAGCCAGGAAGGTCGCGTGTCGCACGACTATTCGCCCACCTCGATATTGGCCATCCCGACCAACGAGGAGCTTCAGATAGCGATAGACGCGTATGCGCTTTTGTTCCCCGGCGACGATGCGCCCAAGGGCAGGAAGAGCGACGTTACTATTTAATACCGTACTATGGCGTGCCCCTGCTTCCTATCGGCTGGCGCCGGTAGCAAGCAGGGTCGCGCTCTACGCTGCAACTCCTCGGCCTGCGTAATGGTGGCCTGCGGGGTTTCCGCTCCGATCGCTCACGCGTCAGCACAGCCTGCTCAAAATTGGCTCTTTCAAAAGTCAGACGAGTTTTGAAAGAGCTTCAATATTTGACGTGATTTGCGCGCGTTTGCGAAAATTTCTTGTAAACGCGCGCAATCACAAAGCCAATTCCAAACGTAACAAACGTTTGGAATTGGCTCAAAATTGGCTCTTTCAAAAGTCAGACGAGTTTTGAAAGGAGCTCAAAAGCCCAGTAGCAGGCGGCGCGCGCTGTGGAATGCAAACATCAGCCTGGGCGGCAGCGCTACTCCGAGCCAAAACACCCCAACATGCAGGTGCGGCCCGGTAGCCCTGCCGCTTGCTCCAACGCTACCAATATGGCTTAAGGCAGGCAACGCAATAGCGCCTTTGTGTATGCCAGGTTTTTGCAAATGCGCGTACAGGGTAGAAAAACCAAAGGGATGGCGAATAATCACGTAGTTACCCAGCTCGCTACTGTATGCGGACGTTTGCACTATTCCTAGAGCGCTGGGGAAGATGGCCGTACCCGAACTGGCAGCTATATCGATACCGTGGTGTATTTCCAAAGCCGGCATGCGCGAATCCGGCTTAAAGCGGAACAGGAACTCCGAACTTACCGCGCCACGAACGGGCCAATACAAGGGAGGAAAGACAACACAGGCCACTACAATAGCCACAACGATGGACGCTATTGTTTTGCGAATAGATCGATGCGTTTTTGGCAAGCGTGCCGGTTTAGTTGTAGTAAGACTATGCCTACCCTTTGTTTTAATTTCGGCTTTAAGGGCGGCCAGCGTCTGTGCTACTTGTTTATCATCCATGCTTAGTAACACTTTTGCTGGATTCTAGCCAGGTAAGCGCAAGCCGGGCGTTCTTGCGCCACAGCTGGGGACTAAAGCGCTGCATGCCCAGGGCGGTTTTACGCAGGTACTGTTGTAGCTCTTCATCCGTTGAACCAAGCACGACATCAGCTTGGACAATAGCTCCCGGGGCCTCATCCTTTGGCATGCACAAATGCGGAACCGTGTGCGCATGCAGTGGATCGGCACTGGGCGTACAAGCAAGCACACACTCGTCGCAGCCGTACAGGCGATTACCCCAGGCTAAGGCCACCCGAACAGGAGGCATTTCGCTACAGCTAGCCCATTGTTGTATACAGCTATCCACATCCAATCCGCTCTGCGTTCCTATAGCCCCACACGGGCAGGCATCGACGCAGGCCGTGCAGGAAGCACACAGGGCTCCAGCCTCCATTGCTCGCTCTAGCTGCCGCTCGTTTCCATCCCAGCTGCGGCATGCATCCAGTTCCGCTGGCACATCGAGTGGCAGCACCATCCCGGCCAAGAGTACGGCGCTTCCATACTCGGGAGTTACCACCAGACTCGATCTGCCCAGGTGGCCAAGGCCGCTAAGAACGGCCAGCGGCTTTTCCGCAATGCGCGAATTGCAGAATATGCGCGGCTCCCGTATGCCTGCGTTTTTAGCTGCCTTACTAAGGGATCGGACTATGGCTGCATAGTGGTTTGCGCTTGCAAAGGATGCAACACGCAGTTGCTTGGAAGCTAGACTTTCGGGCGCTAGCGGCACTAGATCATAGGGCACGGCGAGCATGCACAGGCTGCGGCCAACATCCAGGCCGTATGCGCGGACGGCTTCGGGTCCGGCGGTTTTTGCAAGGGCAAGCGCGCGCTCGCCCCCAAAGGCATAGCAGTGAATGCCCAGTGCATCAAACTGGGCTGCAAGGCTGGCGAATAGTGTTGGGGTTTCGGTTTGGAATCTGACCGGATCTGGATTGCCCATGAAAGGCCTACAGGCGGGCCGCTTGGGCATCCTTGCGGGCTTTCTCGATCTTTTGCATTTTGCGGTAGTACTCCGCCTGCTTTACCACTTCGCTCATATCCAAAAGATTGATCTTGCCTTCTACCACGCGGAACAGCTTGTTGGACAAAAGCTGCTGGGCGACCATGTTGCCCTCGCCCAGGGGAAGGCCTACCATGTTGACCAGTTCCTTCGGCCCAAAGTCGAAGGAGTACGGCGAGCCGTTGCGTATGGGAACGCGGTTTTTTTCCAGCTGTATGTGCAAGGCGTCGTACATGCGCCCTAGCGGATCCGATATAAGCGTATTGGCCAGCTGTTTGTATATGAACCAGATACGCTCGGCCAATAGCTGGGTAAGGCGGGCAACAATTTGGGGCTGGGCGGACACCATGCGCTCGAAGTTTGCCTTGTTTACCGCAAGCAGGTAAGCATCCTCGTATGCGATAGCACTAGCGGACCGCGGCTTGTTTTCCAAAAGGGCCATCTCGCCGAAAATATCGCCGGCTTTTAGCACTGCAAGCAGCACTTCGCTGTTGTCCACTATCTTAGTGATTTTTACCGTGCCCTTTTGGATAATGTACAGCTCGGAACCCGGCATGCCTTCGCAGAATATCATGCACTCTTTGGGATAGAAGCGGTTAAACTCCTCGGGACCCATCCAGGTACACGGCTTTGGAAAACTGCTTGATCTTGCCCATGCGCTCTTTAGCCACATCTGCGTG